>CAPZDM010000014.1 GCA_948745425.1 uncultured Clostridia bacterium | reverse complement strand
ATACCTCCACTACGGACTTTCACCGATTAACTAAACGACATGCCCGTCGCACTTGCCAAAAGAGAGAACCTTATATAGTTCTCTCTTTCTTCTTAATATTTATTATTATTTTGTTGCTTTTTAGCTTTTCTACAAGATGGACATCTTACTGGTTGATTTTCAAAACCTTTTTCTGAATAAAATTGTTGTTCTCCAGATGTGAATATAAATTCTTTGCCACAATCTCTACATGTAAGAGTAATATCTTTATACATAGATTCCATTATATATACCTCCTTCTTAAAATTGATTTGAATTACTTTTCGTACTTAACCAATCTAATAAAGAAGGTAAATATTTTAAAATAAATTCTTTTTTAGTGTCTATGAAACTTATTATAATATATCATATCTTTAAAGATAATACAAGGATATATAAGAATTTTATAAAATGTATTTATTCAAAAATTCTGCTACACCATTTTCTTCATTTGATAATGTTATATAATCTGCTATTTTCTTTAATTCTTCATCTGCATTCTTCATTGCAACTGTATTTCCACAGGCTTTGAACATAGTAATATCATTAATTCTATCTCCAAAACAAATTGTCTCTTCTTTTTTAATCTTCATTTCTTTTAAAAATTCACTTATTGCCATTCCCTTGTCTGCAAATTTATTATTTATAAAAAGATAATATGGCTCTTTTGAGTTTGTATCTTTTTTTATGTATTCTCTACTGTAATTAGCTATTTTCAAAGTTTCATTTGAAGCTATATATTCCTCACATTCCCTCATATCATAATAATTATTACTATTTATTATAACTTGAAAAATATCAATATCTTTTAGATCTTCTATATTTTCTATTATTGTTCTATTTTTATACATACTACTGCAAAATATATTATTGCCAGTTTGATTATTTTCTAAGTTAAATACTAATTCTAAATTATGTTTATTACAATATTCCCAAACTGCCTTTATATGGTTATATTTTATACAATTTTTATAAAAATTTTCGTTAGTTTTATAATTATATATTTGTGCCCCATTTGATGAAATAGTATAATCAGAGGCATATACATCTTGGCTATATTTGCATACATCTTTATTGCTTCTTCCTGAACATAATATAACGTAAATATCTCGAGATTTAATCCCTTTTATTGTGATTTTTGTTGCTTCTGTTATTTGTTTGTTATTATTTAAAAGAGTCCCATCAACATCTAAAAATATAGCCTTTATACCGTTTAAATTTTTCATATTTTATTGTCTCCTATTTTGTACATATATTATATTTTAACATATTCCTATGTATCGTGTAAATTATTTTTTTCAAACAAATTTAATCGTATTATGAAATTATAACATTAATATTTCTCCTCAAAACGGGCGATTACTAATCGCCCCTACAATTTTCTCTACTATTTCTTAACGGACGATCAATGCTCGCCCCTACATTGGTTCTTGTAATCTTTCTGTAATATCATTAAATTTCTCTGTTTATATAATTACATCTCTTTTTAGATTATTGTTTTGTGATATTCCTGTTCCTATAAAATTTTGTTTATCATCATATATTCTATATATCCCATCTCTGCAATTAGATTTTATTTTTACTCCATTTAAAAATACTTCTAATTGTTTTTGGCTTAATGCTATTTTTTCTTTGTTTTCTAATACTTTTTCAAGGCTTATTATATTTTCTTTTAGGTAATCACTATTTTTCTTGTTAGATTTCAATTCTTCTATTTTGATGGCGTTTTTTATATTAAATTCTCCAACTTGGATTCGATTAAGTTCTTTCATATATCCAATAGTTCCTAATCTTTCTGCAATATCTTCACATAAAGTTCTTATGTATGTTCCTTTTGAACATTCAATTCTAATTTCTATTTGATTATTCTGAAGGTCAATTTTATTTAATTCCAAATTATAAATTTCTATATTCCTTACTGGAACTTCTATTTTCTCGCCTTTTCTTGCATAATCATATAATTTTTTTCCGTTTACTTTTATCGCTGAATACATTGGTGGTGTTTGAGTTTGCTTACCTATAAAGCTTTGTAATATTTTATTTATATTTTGTTCTAATAATATATTTTTATCAACATTTTTCTCTTCTAAAATTTGTCCTTCACCATCGGCAGTGTCTGTCTTTATTCCTAATTGCAAGGTAGCATCATATATTTTATCATGATTTACTAAGTATTTGGATATTTTAGTTCCTTTTCCTATTAAAAGGGGTAATACTCCTGTTGCATTAGGGTCTAATGTTCCTGTATGTCCTACCTTTTCATTTAATGTATGTTTTACTATTTGAACTACATCGTTTGAGGTATATTCTTTTTCTTTATTTATTATTATTATTCCATCCATGTTATTTTTTTCCTTTATTTAATATTTTATTTCAATTATTTTTTGTTTATCTTTTAATAAACAGACGCCCAGTAAAATTTGCTTTGCAAATTTTCCATGCTGTGCTCGCAAAAGTATAAAAAGAAGAAAATAAATTTTCTTCTTTTTATACTTTTTTCTCGCTTTCGCCACCCCTACATTATCATTTTAAATGTTGTTCTACTTCATGTATTATTTTCTCTTTTGCCTCTTCTAGGCTCATATTCATTGTACATCCTGCTGCTTTTTCATGTCCTCCACCTGCAAACATTATACATATATCTGATACATTTACATAGTCTTTTGAACGAAGTGATGCCTTATATTCTCCTTGTTCTATTTCTCTTAAGAAGATTGAAACTTCAACTCCTTCAACATCTCTACCTATCTCGACTAATCCCTCATGGTCTCCTTCTTCTGCATTTACTTCTTCTATGTCTTGTTTTGTTATATATGTAAAGGCAATTTTTTCATCTTCTAGAAATTCCATTCTGTCTACTACCTTTTTTCTAAGTAAAAAGTTTGCTTTGGTCTTTGTTTGTAATACTCTTTTATATGTATCAGACACTTTTACACCTTTTCTTAATAATTCTGCAACAAATTCAAAGGTTTCTGTGGTTACTCCATCATATTTAAATCCACCAGTATCTGTTATTATTCCTGTTAATATACATGTTCCAATTTCTTTATCTATTTCTATTCCTAGTTTTTTTAATACTATTATTAAAATTTGAGCACATGCAGGTGCAACAGGGTCTACATAGTTAAAATCCGCAAACATTTTATTACTTCCATGATGATCTATACATATTGTTGTTTTTGCATCTTCGAAAAATGGCTCATATCCTTTTAATCTTTTTGTATCTGTGCAGTCTAATGCTATTCCTAGGTCATATTTTATGTCTCTACCTTCTTTTTTTATTTCATTTGCCCCTGGTAAAAAATCAAATGCCTTAGAGTGCGTTGGAATAACTATGTCTACATCTTTTCCTATACTTTTTAGAGCTAAGTACATTGCTAGACTACTTCCGATTGCATCTCCATCAGGTGTTTCATGGGTTTCTATTAATATAGTATTAGCATTTTCGATTTCTCTTTTTATGTCATCTAATGTCATTATATTTCTCCTTTTATATGATTATTTTTGAACAACGGACGAGCAATGCTCGCCCCCCCTACATTTTCTAACATCTAAACTCTATATTCTAATACAGCAATTATCTCAAAATTGCTCTGGTTTTTCTGGTAATATCTCTTTCAAGATTTTATCAATTCTTTCTCCATATTCTATTGAATCATCTAATATAAATATGATTTCTGGTGTTGTCCTTAAATTTACTCTTTTTGCGACTTCAGTTCTGACAAATCCTGATGATTTTTTTAAAGCTGCTAAAGTTTCTTTTGTATTCTTTGAGTTTAATATACTAACATATACTTGTGCATATTTTAAGTCTGGTGTAATTTTCGCTTTTGTTACACTTATCATTCCTGTTATGTTAGGGTTTTTTAAGTCATAAGATATTATATTGCTTATTTCCTTTTTTAATTCTTCATCTATACGACCTAATCTATTTGAATTTTTATTCATGTTTGTTTCCTTTCTTGACCTCTTCCATTTTGAAAATTTCTAATGTATCTCCTTTTTCAATACATTATAAATTTTCTAAAATTATTCTAGTTAAATAAGCTCTTTTCATTCGCTTATTTATCAAGACCCTTCATTGTATACAACTTCGCTTTGCTCAGTTGCATAAGAAATCTCTAAATAAATATTCTCACTTCGTTCGCCTATTTATTAAGACTTTTCTTAATCTCTTCCATTTTGAAAATTTCTAATGTATCTCCTTCTATAATGTCATTATATTTTTCTATTTGTAGTCCACATTCATATCCTTCTGTTACTTCTTTTGCATCGTCTTTAAATCTTTTTAATGATGCTAATTTTCCTTCATGTACTACTACATTGTCTCTTATTACTCTTACTCCTGCATGACGTTCAATTTTTCCATTTGTTACATAACATCCTGCAATTGTTCCTAAAGAGCTTACTTTGAATATTTGACGAATTTCTGCATTTCCAATAACTTTTTCTTCAAATTTTGGATCTAACATTCCTGTCATAGCATCTTTTACATCTTCAATGGCATTATAAATTACTGAATATGTCTTGATTTCAATATCTTCTTTTTCTGCTGCGATTTTTGCTAATGGCTCTGGCCTTACATTAAATGCTATGATAATAGCATTTGCAACTTTTGCTAGGGTTACATCTGATTCTGTAACTCCACCAACATTAGCGTGGATTACTTTTACTTTTACTTCTTCATTAGATAATTTTTCTAAACTTGATTGTACAGCTTCTACTGAACCTTGTAAGTCTGCTTTTACAATTAAGTTTAATTCTTTTAACCTTCCTTTTTCAATTTGGCTAAATAAATCATTTAATGATAATTTTGATATTGAGTTTATTGATTTTTCTCTTGCTTGACGTTTTCTCTTCTCTATTAAATGTTTAGCTGTTTTTTCATCATCTACTTCATAGAAAATTTCTCCTGCCTCTGGTACTTCTGTTAGTCCTAAAATTTCTACTGGTGTTGATGGTCCTGCTTTTTTTACCTTTTTTCCATGTTCATTTGTCATGGCTCTGATTTTACCAATTACAGAACCTACAACTATCATATCTCCTGTATCTAATGTACCACGTTGTACAAGCATTGTTGCAACAGGCCCTCTTGTTTTATCAAGTCTTGCCTCTATTACTGTACCTTTTGCTTGTTTATTAGGATTTGCTTTTAATTCTTGCATATCTGCTACTAATAATACCATTTCTAGTAATCCGTCTATGTTAACTCTTTTCTTTGCTGAAATTTCAACAAATACTGTATTTCCTCCCCATTCTTCTGGAACTAATTCATATTTCATTAATTCTTCTTTTACTTTTTGTGGATTTGCACCTTCTACATCAATTTTATTAATTGCAACTATTATAGGAATTCCTGCTGATTTTGCATGATTTATAGCTTCAACTGTTTGAGGCATTACTCCATCATTTGCAGCAACTACTAATATTGCAATATCTGTTACTTGTGCTCCTCTCGCTCTCATACCTGTAAATGCTTCGTGTCCTGGTGTATCTAAGAAAGTTATTTCTCTACCATTAACTTCTACTTTGTAAGCACCTATTTTTTGAGTTATTCCACCTGCTTCGCCTTCTATTACATTAGTTTGTCTAATTGCATCTAAAAGTGAAGTTTTACCATGGTCTACGTGTCCCATAACAACTATAACTGGTGGACGTTTTATCATTTCTTCTGGATTATCTTCTGTATCATCAAATAGTATTTCCTCGTCTGTTATAACTTCTTTTTTCTTTGCTGTTATTCCAAATTCTCCTGCTATTAAAAATGCTGTATCAAAATCAATATCATTATTTATTGTTGCCATAATTCCATAATTTAATAATTTTTTTATGACATCTCCTGAAGTTTTTTTCATTTCAGTTGCTAAATCTTTTACAGTTATTGATTCTGGAATTGTTATCTCTGTTAATTCAAAGATTTTTTGTTTATTTCTTTCTTCTTGATTAATATTCTTCTTCTTGTTTTTCTTATCTCTTCTCTTGCTTAAATCATAATAGTCTAACATTCCACCTTCTTGGTCATCAAACATATTTGATAATTTATTTGTCTGTTTTAGATCTTTTAATTTTCCACTGTCAAAGTTTTCATTAACATTACTTCTTCTTGATTTAGCATTTTTCTTAACTTTTGATTCATCTGTCTTAACAGTTTTTTGTTTGTTTTTATTATATTCTCTTGTGATTTCCTTTTCTCCGAAGTCTGCTTCCATAATATTTTTTATATTTTTCTCAATTCCTTTTTCATCAAGTGGTCTATTATTTCTAAAACCATTACCATTATTATTTCTATTAAAATTATTATTTCTATTGAAACCATTGTTTTGATACCTGTTTCCATTATTGTTACCATTTTTATCAAAATTTCTACCATTATTATTTCTATTACCATAGTTTTGCACATTACTATTTCTATCTTGGTAATTATTATTTCTATTAAATCCACTATTTTGGTTTCTTCTTTCATTATTGTTTCTATCAAAACTTCTATTATTCCTATTTGTAAATCCTCTACTATTGTTTCTATCGAAGTTTCTCTCATTACTTACACTTCTAGTATTAGTATCTGTATTTTTATTTATTATTACTTCTTTATGCTCTTCAGGGTTTTTATAATCTGCTACTTCAACTTTTTCTTCTTTAATTTCAGCAGTTGTAGCTATCTCTTCTTTTTTTACTTCTTCTTTAAGTTCTGGTTCTTCTTTTTTCTTTTTATTTAACCCAAAAAGCTCACTCGCAGTCATAGGTTTTGTTGGTTTATTTCTATAAACAATATTATAGTTATTATTCTTTCTTTCTACAACTTTTCCAGCTTCCTTTTTAGTTTTTTCGACAGTAGTATTGTTTTGTTTGCTACCTTCCTCTTCATCTGAAATTATTACAGCTCTTCTTATTATTACTGGTGCTTTTTCCTCTTGCTTTTTTTCTTGTGTATTTGATTTTTTTTCTTTACTATTATCCATACTTTGACTATTCATTTCCTTATTAATTTTATTTTTTATTTTTTTTACCATTTGCTCATCAATAGTGCTTAAATGGTTTTTAACATTTGCTCCTAACTCATTTGCTATTGATACAATTTCTTTACTTGTAACTCCTAATTCTTTTGCTACTTCATGTACTTTTATTTTATCCATATAGCAAATCACCCCCATTTTCTTTTATAAGCTTTTCAATTTCTTCTGACAAGCTTTTCGATTTTACTCCTATAATGGCTTTATTGTTTTTACCTATAGTTCTACTTATTTCTTCAATATCTCCAAATTCTAATATATGTATTTTATTATTATCACAAATATATCTAATATTTCTTTTTGTTCTTTCAGATGCGTTTTGTGCAACAATCACTAATTTTACTCTATGTTTCTCAATATCCTCAATTGTCGCATCAGTTCCACAAACTATTTTCCCTGCTTTAGCAGATATCCCAAGCATACCTAGCACTTTTCTCTTTTGGTATGCACTTTTATCTTCTATATTCAAAGATTTTCCCCCTTGAAAATTTATTCTTCTTCTTGTTCTTCAACTTTTTCTGTTTCTTCATCCTCTTGCATGCTTGCTAACATTTCTCTAAACTGTGTTTCAGATTTAATATCTATTTTCCATCCTGTAAGTCTTGCAGCTAATCTTGCATTTTGACCAGCTTTTCCTATTGCAAGTGATAATTGATCATCTTTTACTATTACTCTGGCTTGTTTTTCTTCTTCTTGGATATCAACTGCCATTACTTGTGCTGGTAGTAATGCAGAAGCTATAAATATTGATGGATCTTCATTCCATTCGATGACATCTATCTTTTCTCCAGCTAATTCATTTATTATATTTTGAATTCTTACTCCTTTTTGTCCAACACAAGATCCTACTGGATCTATATTTTCATCTGCTGAAGATACTGCTACTTTACATCTATTTCCTGGATCTCTTGCTACACTCTTTACTTCGATTAATCCTTCATATATCTCAGGTATCTCTAGTTGGAATAATTTTTTAACAAAGTCTCCTGATGCTCTTGATATTATAACTTGTGGATTTCCCTTATTTCCTCTTACAACATCAACTACATATCCTTTTATCTTATCATTTACACTATAACTTTCTGTTGGTATTTGTTCCTTTCTAGGCATAATTCCTTCAAGTTTTCCTAAATCTACTATTATTACACCAGTATCTGCTTTTTGAACTATTCCTGATAAAATTTCTCCTTTTCTTTCATTGAATTCCCCAAATACTAAATTTCTCTCAGCTTCTCTTAATTTCTGAATGATAACTTGTTTTGCTGTTTGTGCTGCTATTCTTCCAAAATTCTTTGGTACTATTTCTATATCAACTGTTTCTCCTTCTAAAACTGCTGGATTAATTTTTTCTGCTTCCTTCATTGAAATTTGTAATATTGGATCTTCAACTTTTTTTACTACTTCTTTTACTGAGAATATATGTGTTTCTCCTGTCTGTTCATCTAATGTAACTTTTACATTATCACTTGAATCATAGTTTCTTTTATATGCTGTAACTAAAGCAGTTTCAATAGATTCTAATAAATACTTTTTTTCTATTCCCTTCTCTTCTTCTAACAAAATTAATGCTTGTTCTAGTTCTTTATTATCTATTGCTTTCATTTTTCAATCATTCCTTTCCTTATTACCATTCAAATTTAAGTTTAATTAAAGATATGTTTTTTCTTTCTATTTCAATTATATCTTGTTGTTCTAAATAAATATTTTTATCATCAAATTTTTTTAATATTCCTTCTAATTGTTTTTGATTGTTAATTGATTTAAATAAATTGATTACAATTTTTTTACCAATATTTTGTTCTAAATGTTTATCTTTTCTTAAAACCCTTTCTACTCCTGGAGAAGAGATTTCTAAGAAATATTGCTCTTTTATGTAATCAGCTTTTTCTAAAATATCACTAATACCATCGTTAACTTGTTCACAATCATTTAAATCTATTCCGTTTTTTACTATCTATGAATATTCTTAAGAAATAGTCTTTCCCTTCTTTAACATATTGAACATCATATAACTCATATCCTAGTTCTTTAACCTTAGGGAAAATTAAGTTTTCAACTTTTTCTTCAATATTTGCCAATACATATCCTCCTCATAATCAAAGGGTGGAATTTGCTTCCACCCTTTCTGTATTCTCTTATTGTATGCACCCATTATACTACCTATTTCCGTAGTTGTCAACAGATTTTATAAATTACTGTGTAAATTTGTATCTATTGTTGCTTCACTATCCTCGTTTTATTTATTATCATCTATTATTTGTCGCAAATCAATTTTTAATGGATCTAAATCTTTATGTATAATAGACCATACTAGATTTATCTGTATTCCTTCATAATCGTGAACAATTCTATTTCTTAAACCTTTTAAAATATGCCATTTTATATTGGCATATTTCTTTTGAAAATCTTTATCAAAATTCTTAACTAATTCTCCTATTTGGCTAATAACAAGAACAGTTGCATCAATAGTTTTCATATCATTCGAATATGTTTCAAATGTCATATCTTTTGTATAAAGTTGTGCTCTGTCAATATATTCTATCATTTTAATAATACTTTGATACTCTTTACTTTTCATATACTACAACCCCTGTTCTTTTTATTTCATTATCTATTTTCGAATTTTTAATTATATCGTCCTTTTCAAATACATCTATATCTTTTTTAAAGTTTTTTTCAATTATATAGGCTAATTCTAAAAAATCAAATCCTCGTAATGTGTTTTTAGTGTCTACAATAAAATCTAAGTCGCTATTCTGAGTTGCCTCATTCTTAGCATAAGAACCAAAAAGTATAACTCGATATACAGGTAATTCTTCTAATATTTTAGTCAAAATCATTTTTATTTCTTCAATAGTGTAAATCTTTTTACTCATCTTATTTTACCTCCCATTACTCATTATTATAACCTAATATGAATACTTATTCAAGTTATATTAACAACATGCCAGCACACGTGCCATTTGAACGCCACTGGCAGATGCCATTATTAACCCTCTTGTTAGTCCTCCTCCATCTCCTATTGAGTATAGTCCTTCTACACTTGTTTTAAAGTTATTGTCTATTATTAATTGGTTTGAATAGAATTTTATTTCTGCTGCATATAATAAATTGTCTGGATTTGCAAACCCTGGTATCACTTTTTCCATTGCTTTTATAAATCCTAGTATATCTACCATTGTTCTATATCCTATCGCATATGTGATGTCTCCTGCTATTGCTGTTTTTAGAGTTGGAACAACACTGTTTTTTTCTAGTTCTTCTTGCCATGTACGTTTTCCTTTTAATATGTCTCCTAATCTTTGTACTAATACATTTCCTTTTCCTAATTGGTTTGCATTTTCTGCTATATTTATTCCATATTTTATTGGCTCTTTAAATGGATTATTGAAATGATGAGATGCTAGTATTGCTAAATTTGTATTTGTACTTTTTCTGTCTTTATATGCATGTCCATTTACTAATGTTAAATTATTATCATAAACCTCATTTGCTACAAATCCACTTGGATTTTGACAGAATGTTCTTACTTTGTCTCCATATGGTGGTAAATATCCAACAAATTTTCCTTCATACATATATTTATTTACATATTTCATTACCTCATCTGGTAGTTCATATCTAACCCCAATATCTACTACTCCTGCTCTATTTTCAATTGAATGTTTATCACACATTGTTGCAAGCCATTCAGCTCCTTTTCTTCCAATACCTAGCACTATCTTTTCTGAATATATTTTTTTAGTTTGTTCAGTATGCCCTGATTTTTCTATTATTACACCTTTTGCAAGATTATTCTCAATTATTAAATCTTTTACATTTGTCTCAAACATTATATCTATATTATTTTCTAATAAATATTGTTCTATCTTTCCATATAATTCATGACTCTTTTCTGTTCCTAAATGTCTTATTGGACAGTTACATAATAGTATTCCATTTTCTTTTGCTCTATCTGAAATTTTCTTTATCTCTTCTAAATTCTCTAATCCTTCTACCTTCGTATCTGCTCCAAATTTTAAGTATATATCATCAGCATAAAACATTAATTCTTTTGTTTTTTCTACACCCAAATATTCTTGCAAGCTTCCTCCAACTTCAATATGGTTATCATTTTTATTAGGTAAAGTTAATTTTCCATCAGAAAAAGCTCCTGCACCTGAAAATCCACTTGTTATATTACAATATGGTTTACATTTTACGCATTTGCCTGTTTTCTCTATTGGGCAATTTCTATTTTCTACTCTTTTACCTTGCTCTATTATTAATATTTTCTTTTTCTTATTTAATCCCAATTGTATTAATTCATATGCAGTAAACGCACCACTTGGACCTGCCCCAACTATTATTACATCATATTTTTCGTCTATTTTACTCATTCCTTTCATAGTTCTATTACTATATTAAATATTATCATAAAGATATCTAATTATCAAGATAGTTACTTTGTATTTCAGGGAAATTACCGTGGGAAATTTAAATATTGTCTTGTAATATAGAAAAATCTATGGTAAAATATGGTAGAACATTTTAATAGACCAAGGTCTTTTGTATTTAAGAAAGGAGTTATATTTATGCCACCTATTCCTTATATTGGCATTGTAGAATCCAAAAGTATTAATATGGCAGAAAGAGCCATTGCTTTTTTTGATTTATTGGGAAACCAGTGTGTACGGACTGCCTGGACTAATACATCTGAAAAATCTGATGAGTTTAATACATGTAAAGATTGGACTTTAACATTACAATGTTATTGTAAAGAACATGATATTGGACAGTTCCAAATTCGAATTGGCAAACAAGGAAATGTTCCACTTGATAAAGATGACATGGTTATTATTTTAAAACACGCAGGTTTTAAAACAGAATCTGCTATATCTTTGATTGATGGGATTGCTCCTTATTGTTTATACAAAGGTTAATTTATCTTGCCAATTATAAAAGTGCATTAATACATAAGTATTAGTGCACTTTTAGTCTATTTACACTCCAAAAATTACCTCTAACTTCTGATTTCTTTCTTCTAGTCCATTAAATATTCCATAATTTGTATTGCATTACTTGCTGCTCCTTTTCTTATATTATCTGCTACTACCCAGATATTTACTCCCTTTTCTATACTGTTGTCTCTTCTTATTCTTCCTACATATACATCATCTGTTCCTGATGCAACTGTTGCTATTGGGTATATTTCGTCTTTTATCTTGTCTTTAACTATTATTCCTTTCGAATTTTTTAATGTTTCTACTAATTGCTCATCTTCAAATTGATTTTCAAATTCTATGTTTATTGATTCACTATGTGAGTTCATCACTGGTACTCTTACTGTCGTTGCTGTTATCTTTAAGTCTGGTCTATGTAAAATCTTTCTCGTTTCATTTATCATTTTCTCTTCTTCTTTTGTATATCCATTATCTAAAAATACATCTATATGAGGTAAACAGTTATTAAATATCTCATATTTAAATTTTTCTAAATCATATATTTTTTTATCTCCATATGCTTTTATTCCATTTTCTAAGTCATTTATTCCATGTTTTCCTGCTCCTGAAACTGCTTGATATGTAGAGTATACTATTCTTTTTATTTTGTATTTATCTTCTAATGGTTTTAGTGCTACTACTGCTTGAATTGTAGAACAGTTTGGGTTTGCTATTATACCATTATGTTTTTTTACATCTTCTATATTTACTTCTGGTACTATTAGTGGTACATTTTCATCCATTCTAAATGTACTACTATTGTCTATTACTATACATCCCTTGCTTGCAGCTATTGGTGAATATTTTTTAGATGTTTCTCCTCCAGCAGAAAATAGCGCAAAGTCAAATTTCTCATCAAAAGAGTCTTCTTTTAGTTCTTTAATTTCATATTCACTGTTCATGAACGTTATCTTTTTCCCAGCAGATTTTTTTGATGCAAAAAATGCATATTCATATATTGGCAACTTCTTCTCCTCTAATACTCTTCTCATCATTTCTCCTACTACTCCTGTTGCTCCTACAACTGCAATTTTATACTCTTTCATAATTTATCACCCTTTCTGGAATTATTTTATATTCCTATTTCAATTTATGCACATTTTTACGTCCCCAATGTGCACTGATTCTTTTTCAATTTTGTAACCATTTTTTTATAAATGAATAATATATACCATAACTAATGAACTTCAGAACAATTTTTTATAGGAGGTTGTAAGAAATGAACAATTGTTGCTCAAATAATAGTGAAATTTTATGGTTCATTATTCTATTCCTACTACTATTTTGTTGCGGTTGTGGTAACAGATGTTGTTGCGACTAATACTTAATCAGTAATTATTTCTTTTTACTAGTCCTCTCCTTTCGGAGCTGGAAAATACTTAACAAAATAAGGAGGTGAATGTAATGCCAGAAAATAGATGCTGTGGTGGATGTGGCGGATTTGGATTCGGTGGTGACTGCTGCTGGATAATAATCCTTATCATCTTATTATTCTGTTGTTGTGGAAATAACAACAATGGTTGTGGATGTGGTTGCTAAGAGCATGAAAAATTTACGAAGTAAATTTTGCTTGCAATAGCAATTTGGTGATTAAACTAACTCGTTTGTTGTTTGGTTGCTAAGAGCATGAAAAATTTACGAAGTAAATTTTGCTTGCTATCTCATACTACTCAGGGCACGGTGCGCCGTGCCCCTTTTGCAATTAATGTAGTTCAAGTTTCCCAATCAAAATACCAATCCAAAATACGTACCCTATCTCCTTGTTTTACTCCCATTTCTTTTAATTTACTATCTATACCTAATTCTATTAATTGTTTATGAAAATAATGCATTGATTCTCTATCTTGTATATTTACTCTTCCCATTAATCTTTCTGCTGCAGGTCCTGTAACTAGATATTCCCCTTTCTCCTTTGTTATATCAAACTCATCTTTTCTCTCTTTTAAGGTATATACTATTTTTTCCTCTTGGACTAGTTCTTCTTTTGGTAAATTCTTTAACTCTTGTGATACATACTGTATTAATTCTTTTACTCCTTCACCAGTAGCTGATGAAATCTTAAATAATTTAGAGTTCTCCTTCTTGGCGATTTTTTCTAATTCTTCATAATTTGTATTATCCTGTGCTAAATCTGATTTTGTAGCGACTATTATTTGCTTTTTGACTGCTAATTTTTCACTATATTTTTGTAATTCCTTATTGATTATATAATAGCTTTCTTCTGGAGATTTTTCAGCAGTATCTGATACATCTACAAAGTGTAATAATAATCTTGTTCTTTCAACATGTCTTAAAAACTGAAGTCCAAGTCCTACTCCTTCACTTGCTCCTTCTATAATTCCTGGAATATCTGCAATTACAAAGCTATCTCCATATTCTGTTTTTACAACACCTAAGTTTGGATTAATAGTTGTGAAATTGTAATTTGCTATTTTAGGAGTTGCAGAAGTAACAACAGAAAGAAATGTAGATTTTCCTACATTTGGAAAACCTAATAGACCAACATCAGCTAATAATTTTAGTTCTAGTATTACTTCTTTTTCTATTCCTTTTTCTCCGTCTTGTGCAAATCTTGGGGCTTGACGAGTTGAAGTTGCAAAATGTGCATTTCCTTTTCCCCCAATTCCTCCTGGCGCAATAAGTTCTACTTGTCCAAGTTTTGAAAGGTCTGCTACTACTCTACCTGTTTCTACATCTTTTACTATAGTTCCTTGTGGCACTTTTACATATAAATCTTCTCCACTTTTTCCATAACGGTGACTTCCTTCTCCGTCTTGTCCATTTTGAGCATTAAATTTTCTTTTATATCTAAAGTCTACTAGAGTATTCATGTCTTTATCAACAATAAAATATATGTCTCCACCTTTTCCACCATCTCCTCCATCTGGTCCACCTGCTGCTACATATTTTTCTCTTCTAAATGTTATTGCTCCATTTCCACCATTACCAGATTTTATAGTTATTTTGGCATAGTCTGTAAACATTTAGGTTCCTCCTTTCGTCCAATGCGAACGACCAATTGTTTTTATTTTGTAAAATAATTTAACATCATTGCCTTTTTTACTTTCTGCATTGTTCTCTTAGCTTCTTCTCTTGCTTTTTCAGTACCTTCTATTAATATTTTATCTACTATTTCTGGATGTTCTTCATAATATTTTCTCTTTTCTCTAATAGGTTCTAATTCTTTATTTATGTTATTGGCTAATTGTTTCTTGCAAGCTACACATCCTCTTAATCCTTTTCTACATTCTTCACAAACTGTTTTACATTCTTCCTCTGTGCTAAATAATTTATGATAATATGAAACCATACATACCTCAGGATTTCCCAAATCATCCTTTTTTATTCTATTAGGGTCTGTTACTGCACTCATAACTTTTTTATTTACCTCTTCTTCTGAGTCAGATAAATAAATGGCATTTCCAAGTGATTTACCCATTTTTTCATTTCCATCTAGTCCTTTTATTCTTTTTTGCTTAGATAGAACTGCTTCTGGTTCAATTAAGACTTCTCCATATATACTATTAAATTTCCTTACTATTTCTCTGCATTGTTCAATTAATGGCAATTGATCTTCTCCAACAGGAACTAATTCTCCTCCAAAAGTAGTTATATCTGCTGCTTGACTTACAGGATATCCTAAAAATCCATATGTTACACTTTCTCCAAATAATTCTTTTTTCTGTGCAATTTCTGTTTTTACTGTTGGATTTCTCTGTAAACGAGCAATAGTAACTAAATTGGAATAATAAATTGTAAGTTCTGCTGTTTCTGGTATCATTGATTGTATATATATGGTTGTTTTCTTAGGATCAATACCTACTGATAAATAGTCCATCGCAACTTCTCTTACGTTTTTTCTGACTTTCTCTGGATTATTAAAATTATCTGTTAATGCCTGTACATCAGCTATCAATATATATTGGTCATAACCTTCATTTTGCATTTTTACTCTGTTTTTTAAAGAACCAAAATAATGACCTATATGTAATCTACCTGTTGGTCTATCTCCTGTTAAAATCCTCTTTTTTGCCATTGTAAATTCCTTCCTCTCTCATTCATATTCTCATCTTCTATATCAGAAATTAACTTTACTCTCTCATTGTGTCTTCCACCTTCAAATGATGTAGCTAAAAACATTCTTATAATACAAATAGCATCATTTACACTTACATAATCTGCTCCTAATGCTAAAACATTTGCATTATTGTGCATTTTTGCAAATTTAGCAATTGTCTCATTATAACATGGTGCACATCTTACACCTCTAAATTTATTTGCTACTATAGACATTCCTATCCCTGATCTACAAATTAATATTCCTGTTTCCGCCTTTTTATCTTGTACTCTTTTGGCAACTTTAGCTGCAAAATCAGGGTAATTAACACTTTCTTCTGAAGGTGCTCCAACATCTTCATATTCTAACCCTGCTTCTTTTAAATATTTTTTTATCTCCTCTTTTAATTTATATCCTCCATGATCACTACCTATAACTATCATATTATTTTCTTCCTTTCTTATTTTATTTTTTTAATATAATACCATCTATACAATTATTATAAATGAATTGAAATGTTATATTTATCCCTTCCATCCTTGCATTTGCATAAATATTGTCTACTAAATTTTTTTGCTAAAAATATATTCTGTTCCATTGTTAGATTGTATTTATTCTGCATTTCTGCTTTCCTTTCTTTTTATATATACTGGAAGTATATCATATTTTGGTATACATTACAATATATTTTAAAGTATGAAGAGAAGAAGTTTTAAATTTATATTATTTTCGGTAAGAAGAAATTTACTATCAATAATTTTTATTTTATTTACATTATCACTTGTTGTGTTTTCAGGCTCTAACTTGTCCGCAGCCAAAACAGGTTTATCCTTATGGGCTAATTCTGTTGTTCCATCACTTTTTCCGTTTTTCATTGCAACAGAATTACTGAGTTATACTAATGTAATTCCAATACTTGGAAGAGCTTTGAATTTTTTAATGAGACCTTTATTTAATGTACCTGGTGAAGGTTCTTTTCCCTTTATTATGGGTATAATTAGTGGATATCCAACAGGAGCAAAAATAGTTTCAAAGTTTAAAAGTGATGGTGTTTGCACTGCATTAGAGGCTGAACGTCTTTTAGCTTTTACTAATAACTCAGGCCCTTTATTTATAATTGGAACTGTTGGTATATCCCTTTTCGGTAGTATTGAAATTGGTCTTTTACTTTTGCTTACTCATATACTAGCATGTATTACAGTTGGTATTGTTTTTAGATTTTGGAAATACGATAAATCATATAAATCTAAGTCCGAACATGTTTCTAAAACATATACTAGTTCATCTGCTAATATAAGTAGTTTAGGCAAAATATTAGGTGCAAGTATTACTAGTGCAACTCGTACTGTAGTTCTTATTGGTGGCTTTGTTGTACTTTTTAGTGTTATTATATCTGTTGTTAATAGTAGTGGAATTTTAGATTTACTTTGTAGAATAATTA
Organism: uncultured Clostridia bacterium; assembly: GCA_948745425.1. Taxonomy (GTDB): domain Bacteria; phylum Bacillota; class Clostridia; order TANB77; family CAG-508; genus CAKPSH01. The sequence continues at coordinate 14,777 of CAPZDM010000014.1, read as the reverse complement.
ATCCTTTGTTAGAAATATTTGATATAGACTCTAGATTTTCATCAGGGCTTATTAGTGGTATTATTGAACTTACAAATGGTGTAAGTATAATATCTTCAATTTCTGTAAAAGCAATTTCTGTAAATATTGTATTTTGTGCCTTCTTACTTGGATTTGGTGGTATATCTGTAGTTTTACAAGTATTTAGTATTGTTTCTGAATCAGGTATATCTATAAAACCATATATATTGGGAAAATTATTACAAGGTGTCTTTGCTGCATTATACACTTATTTAATAATACATAATTTTCAAATTTTTAATTTAGATTTAATTTAATATCTTCTGTATCTAGTGTTACATCCACAAGATGAATTATTATCTAAATTTTGAGTATTTACAGTTGTATTTACAGTGTTTACAGTAGCACAATTTGTTACATTATTACAGTCATCATCGTTTCCATTTCTTATAAGTCTTAATATTAATCTTGTAATTATGGCAGTTATAAACGCAAGAATTGTATATAAAATAGCAAATATTAAGAAGTTTGCATCAAAAAATGCAAATGTAACAACTAAGTATATTGCAAAAAATATTGCTGCTACTTTTATTGGACAGTGTAAAATAGTTTCAAATACACTAGCAAGTATAATAGTTGCAATTGGCAATGCAAATAATAACAATAATAAATTCATATATAATATCATTCCTTTCATAAGGAGAATTTTGTATTTAAAGAATATTTGTATAATTCTTCTTCAAATTTACATATTTCCTTAAAATTATGATTTTGTATATAATATTCGTTTTATTCAAAATTGTTACATATATATTGATATTTGTGCACATTATTTTATGTCGCACATGTGCAAAAGAAAATGGTCGCACATGCAACCATTTTCTTAAATTATTAAATCTCTTCTTCGGCCAATTGTTCTAAATATGTCTTTACTTCTAATTCTTTAACTTTTCTATCTATTGGAACACATTTAATAGACACGCCTTCTACTCCATTAAAATCTGGTATCCAGTCTCCTGTTGTTAACATTTTAACTAACCATTTTACGATTTTTTTAGTACTTAATTCTTTTTTTGACATTTCGTAATTTTGTACTATTTCTTTTATCGTACCTGTAAATTCGTTCTTCTCGGATAGTCCATCGATTGAAGTAAATCTGCATTTTTCGATTGGTATATTAAGAGATTTTTTCAAGTATCTAACCTGTAAATCTCTTAATGGAATTCCTCCACCATATTCATTTCTTAACTCATCTAAGAACCGTGCCTTTTCTGAAACTCCAAAGATATAAAGTTTGTTTTCTGCCATGCTGCATCTCCTTTTCTCATAATTTTTTTGCTAAGTGAATTCTACACTTTTGGTTTTTATTTTAGCAAAATTATAGTAAAATGTCAATTTATGTAGATTTTTTAGCAGGAAAATTTAATCATATTACAGAAATATTACAAAGACCAAGAGCAGTATTTAGAAATAGTAGAGAATGTATGGGCGATTAGTAATCGCCCATACAACGTATATTTATAATTTTGTATAATTTTTAAAATATAAAATCATCCCCACAAACACAAATTTAAGTGTGTCCCTTTTTCCGAAAAAATGGAAAAGAGAACCGTCCCATTTTCCAAAATTCTTATTTTTTGATTTTTTGTAATGTATTGCCAGTAATAAATTTTCAAAATTGCTAACAATAGGATTAATATGATTAAGATTTCATATTGAAAATTTTTGTTAAAGGAGAAAAATTATGAAAAGAAAAATTTTATTTAGTATATTGTTAGCTTTTGCATTTTTTACATTTTTTACTCTTACAGATGTTGTAAAAGCTGCTGAACCTTCTTATGGGGATGATGGTAATGGATATATAACTCTTGGTTCTCAAAAGTGCTTTTTCGCGAATGGTACACATATTAGTATTGAAGAAAGAGACGATGGAGCTCAAGGATCTAAAATTGTATGGCTTGATGGAAATGAGACTAAAACTGTAAATGTTCCTAGTGATATAAACATATTTGGTGGAGCTCATCATGATGCAACTAATTATCCAAGTACTAAAATCACTATGAACGGTGGTACTGTCAAAAATATATTTGGTGGAGGTCTTCACCAAAGTTCTGTCACAAATTCAGAGGTTATAATTAATAACGGAAAAGTAACTGGTAGTGTAACTGGTGGTGGCGCAAATGTTCTAGCAAATAGTGATTCTGGTTCACATACAGGTTCAAATTTCGCAACTGTAGTTTCTAATGCAAATGTAACTATAAATAATGGTACAGCATATAACGTATATGGTGGTGGTGAAGGATATTCTACAACAGAGACTGCTAATCTTAATATTAATGGTGGTTCTATGAGTTATGTTACTGCTGGTGGTTCTAATGGAACTACAACTAATGCAAATGTTAGAATCAGAAATGGCCAAATTGCATTATTACAAAGTGTTAATCGTGGAGAAGTTTCTTTTGCAGATGTACGTGTATTAGGTGGAACTATTGATAAACTTTATGTAGGAGGAGAAACTGAAGATTCAAGTGTTACAGGATCTATTGAAGCAGTAAGTTTAGATATTACTGGTGGTTCTGTTGTTAATAATTTATACATTGGTAAAAGTGGTGGACAATTAATAGGAACAAATGGAAATAATACTGATGTTGATGTAGATCTTTATCTTGGAGCAACTGTAAATATTCCAAATCCAAATGAATTTGCAAACTTTTCAGTTACACAATATGTATTTGTAACAATAGATGATAACAGATATGAATTAGAGGTAGGAAAAACTTTAACTGATTTAACTGAATTACCAGCTATAAAAAATGTAGCAGGTAAGGAATTTGTTCACTTTGTTAAGGCTGATACTGGTGAAGTATTTGAAGAAACAACACCAATAAATGCAAATACTGAATTAAAAACTGTATTTAAAGCAATAGAACAAAATATCCCTACAGTAACACCAGGTAAAGACGAAACTCCAAAAACAGGGGAAAATAATATATTTAGTATTATAGCTATAACTTCTTTAATCTGCTCATTAGTAGGATTTGTAATTGCAAGTAAAATAAAAAAATAAGATTTGTAATATTTAAATTTCAATGTAGGGGCACATTACATGTGCCCCTTAGAAAGGGAAAAGGAGTAACATAAAAATGAAAGCTTATAAAAATAATAGTATTATTATAAGATATGGTATTATTATACTATGTTGCATTTTAATTATATCTGCATTTATAGCTATAAAGTTAAAAGAGTATAAAGAATATTTAGAAAATGCAGATTATGATTTTTTGGCTGATTATATAGATAGTGATAAAGATAAAGTACAATTACAAAGTCATACAGAAGCTAAAGCACAGAAAAAAACAGAAAAAATACTAAAATTAGAAGAATTAAATAATCAATATAAAAATGTTGTGGCATGGATAGAAATCCCTGATACAAGTATTAATTATCCAGTTGTACAAGCTAATGATAATATATATTATCTAGACCATACATATAAGGAAACTTATTCATCTAGAGGGTCTATATTTTTAGATAAAGATGTTAGTTTTGAAAGACCAAGTGATAACTTTCTTATTTATGGTCACAGGAGTAAAAGTGGTGCAATGTTTGAGGGATTATTACAGTATGAAAATCAAAATTTTTATCAACAACATAAAATAATTAATTTTTCTACATTGCAAGAAGACGCAGATTACGAAATCTTAGCAGTATTTCGCTCAAGAGTATATGATAAGTCTGATACAGGCGTGTTTAGGTATTACTTTTTTATAAATGCAGAAAATGAAACTGAATATAATGATTTTGTATCAAATGCAAAAAAGGCCTCTATTTATGATACTGGTGTTAATGCTTCATATGGAGAACAATTATTAACTCTTTCTACATGTGCATATCATACACAAGATGGACGTTTTGTTGTTGTTGCAAAGAAAATCAAGTATTAGTTGATTTAATACTTGATTTTCATGTTTATTATTAATTTTGAAAATCTATTGATATTTCACTTCTACTAAATATAGCCCTTGTGGTGGCAAAGTTTTTCCAGCTTTCTCTCTATCTTTTGATTCTATTATTTTAGGAATTTCCTCTGGTTTTATTTTGCCTATTCCTACTTCTAGTAGTGTTCCTGATATTATTCTTACCATATTATATAGAAATCCATTTCCTGTTAATTCTATATATATTCTATTTCCTTGTTCTATAACTTTTGCTTTATATATAATCCTTATACTACTTTTTGATGATGTTCCACTAGATTTAAATGCTTTAAAGTCATGCTCTCCTTCAAAGTATCTTGATGCCTTTTGCATTGCTTTTATATTTAATTTTCCAGGAAAACAGTATTCTAAATTCCTATATATTGCTGTTCCATATTCTGAGTTGTTTATTACATATCTATATGTTTTTTCTTTACAATTAAATCTACTATGAAATCTATCATCTACCTCTTCTGCTTTTTGTATTCTTATTGACTTTTTTAAATATGTATTTAGTGCTATTGGTATTTTTTCTATTGGAATATTAGAATTTGTCTTAAAGTTTGCAACTTGACCGTAAAGCATGAACTCCTGCATCTGTTCTACCTGATGCGTTTATTTCTACAGTTTCACCTGTGATTTTTTGTATTGCTTGTTCTATCTCTCCTTGTATATTTAATTTATTGGGTTGAGCTTGCCAACCTTTAAAATCTTTTCCATCATATTCAATTGTTAGTTTAATGTTTCTCAATCCTTACTCTCCATTCATTTTTAAGATTTTTTATTTTTTATTTCATTCTTTTGATTTTAGTGGTTGTACAGCCGTAATACAGCCACGCGAATTATTTTTATTATTTTTTTGATTTTCCCAATTAAAAGCATCATTAAAACCTATTCTATATATTTTTATAGTATAGTTATTTAATACCTTCATTATTATAATATCACAAATATTTAATTCTTTCATTAATTTGTAAATAATTTGTTTATTTTTATCATTTTTTCTCATAAATATCCCTCCTATTTGAATGATATTTAGAGATATCTCTATAAATATTATACCATATTATGTAAATAAAAGTAACTATATTAGCTGTTAGGTATTATCAAGGTCTTTCACTAGACTATCAATGTATTCAGCCTCGACATTTTTTGACATTTTTCTACTTTTTTTCACTTCTTTTTCCTTTTCGTCAAGATATAATCTTAATCCTGCATAATCTTTTCTTTCTATATACCATCTAACTTCTTTTATAATTTCCTCACACATTTTAAATTCCTCATTCATACTATCACCAGTATGATTATAGCAAAAAGTATCTATTTTGTAAATTAGTTATAACTGCTTTAAGTCAAATATGTTGCAGTTAAAATAAATTATAGTTTGTTTTACAATATCTATAATGAAGGGAGGTGATAAAATGATATATGTTCGAATAAATGAAATATTAAAAGAACAAAAGAAAACGAAATATTGGTTCATAAAGCATATGGAAGGAGGATATCAATCACTTAGTCATCTTATGGATAATCAAACAAAAGCTATTCACTTTGAAACCCTAGAAAAAATGTGCATAATTTTAGGCTGTGAACCTGGAGATATTATTGTAAGAAAGGAAAAATTAAAAAGATGAGTAATTTTTTAATTGAATACAAAAGTAAAAAGAAACAGAAGATTAATAAGAAAAATATTGTTGAAAGCTGTGTTAATGAAATCAAGAATATAGACTTATTAAATACTTCTGTTTCAGAACTTTATAGTTCTATTAATAATATACAACAAAAATTAAAAAGTATACAATAGAGGAGAGCATTTCTCCTCTAATTTATTTTAATTTTTGATTAATTATTTTTTGAATAATAGTTGGATCATATCCTGCATCTCTTAACTTTTGTTTTCTTGTGTCTCCTGTTCCCCAACCATCAAAATTTGGTTTGTTTATTATATCATTTGCAATTTCTTCATTTGACTTTCTGTTCGGAGTAGAAACTATATTATTTGTAGTGTTAGAACTATATCCTACCAAATCTTTAGTATATACCCAAGAATATAATTCTTTTAATAACACTTTTCCATTACCAACTTGCATAATAGTATAATTTCTATTCTTGTAGCAATTTGGTATTACTTGTCCTGTTGCATAATTAGTAGCATTTGATGACAATGTTACTACACTTCCCACAGAAATTGAAGGTGCTACATTTGTATCATTGCTTTGTGCTTGTGAGCTTGCTGAAGAAGATATACAAGAATCATTTACCCAGCCTATATTACCATTATTAAGTAAATAAGGGTTTCTTGCTCCTGGTATTATTCTTGTAATCATACCACTTGTTACTGCAGGATTTAATCTTTTTGTAGATGATGAAGAAGTATAAACTCCATTAATTGTAACAACATCTCCAACATTTCTTCCTGTATTATTATTGGATTCATTCACTACGATATTAGGTGTACCTGTTGCTTGTTCTCCAGTTAATTCTCTATATTCTTCCCTAATCATATTATAAAATCTTTCTAATCCCATATCTAAAGTTCTATGTGGGCAATATTTACCACTTCTATTTTGATGTGTTCCTATTGTATGTCTTGTATCTGTGATGTTGTCTAGATTCCATCCATATTGTTTCATCAAATAAGCAATTCTTTCTGCAGCATTTCTTTCTGCTTTTTCAAATCGTTCTCCACCAGATTTAGAATAACAAATCTCAATTCCTATTGTTTTCATATTTCCAAATCCGTGTCCATCTCCTGCATGCCAAGCATTTCGATTATGCTCTATTCCTTGAACATCTCTATAATCATCTATAGCTTCATGAAATGATACTTGATTATTATTATTCATCATATAAGATACTTCTGCCATTGCTGAAACATCATTGGCTGTATTATGAATTGTTATTCCTTCTGGTTTCATTGAATAAGGACATTTTATACTGTACTTATTTGAAGGCATATTTACTTTTGTTACTAACATTATTCATTCCCTCCTTGATAAAATTCATCTGTTTCTTTTACTTCTCCAATACCATCTTTTTCGTCTGGTTCAATAAAAGTATTTTCTTGCATATTTAAATCTGCAAGTTCTTGATTAAAATCAACTTTTTCTTCTTCCATAATTGGATCCTCCCATAATAAAAATAATACTGGAAGAATTTTGTTTTTTCTTCCAGTATCTTGCTTTTACAAGAATTATTTTCTTGTATTAAATTATTGATTTTTGGCATCATATAATACAGTAGCTGTTCCAACTCCACCTAATGCTGTAACTACAGCTTGTATTACTCCATTTGCATCTAAACCTTCAACATGAATAACACATCCAATGATTGTTGCAATAATTCCAATTACTATATTTTGAACTGGAATTGGTAGTGTTTCGTTCCATCTAAAGTATTTTGATACTTTTCCTAAAACATATGTAAATAGTGTTGTTATAATATAAACAATTAATTGTACAGTCATCTTTACTCCTCCTTCCTAATTTAAACCTAATTTTGTATATACTAATACTAAAATCACAGCTATTACTGAATAAAAAATATAATCAATTAATTTGTCCCATTTCTTACTTTTTTCTTTGTCTGTCTTGTTTATTTCTTCTTCGTGTTTATCTAATTTATCATTTATGCTTATTACACTTTTTTCTACATTTTCCATTCTATAATTCATTTTTTCCATAATAGCATAGGTCTTTTTTAACTCTTCTATTTCATTATCGTGGTCATCTAATCTTTTTGTATTTGATTTGGCTCTATCTTCTACTTGTACTAATCTTTCACGATCCATATCATTCATATACTATTCCTCCTCTTTTGTTGGCCATATAACATTATAAGGAAAATCCTTTTGTTTTGTTATATCTCTTAATTCTTGTCTATACTTGGCCATACTTCCATTGAATATATTGGCCAGTCCTTCAAAAAATTCTGTTATTCCTGCTAATAAATTACTTGCTGTTAGTTCTTTTGGCATTTTCAAGTTTAGTCTGTCTAAACACATTTCCTTATCTGTATCTTCTAATAACTTATTTCTTTTTGTTCTTATTTCTTCTGCCAATTTGTCGTATTCTTTTTGCTTTACAAAATCTAGCCACATATCATAATTATTTTTTATACGTTCTTCTAGATTATCTTGTTTTTGTATTTCAATTACATACATATCATAAGAATACATTTTTTGTTTTTCTTGTGATGTTTCTTCTTGTTCATTTTGCTTTTTCTCTATTGTTTGAATATTTGTAAAAAAATAAACGGCCACCTTGCCGTTTTCTCTATCTTCAATTTTATAATTTTGTGGTTTTATTGTACTTTCTGTTTTCATTTCTTAAAACCTCCTTACATTTTGCCATATCTATATATGGTCTTATATATTTCTTATGTATCTGATATGAATTTGTATTTTTTATCCAACCGATGATAACTCATTACTGCACCAGCATCAGTTTTTGTTATTTTGCCTTTTTTGTAGATTTTCTTGATTCTACGTTTCATTCTTAAAAATATTCCACACCTTAATGTCGTATATCCTCTGTAGAATCTAAAACCCATAAAATCTATTGGCCTACTATCTACTTTAAATAAAGTCCAATTTTCTTTTATTTGTAAGCCCTCTTTGTATAAATATTCATTCACAAAATTTCTTATTTTATGAAGTTCCTTTTTGTTTTTATGAAATAATATCATATCATCCATATAACGGATGTAGTATTTTACTTTTAATTGTTCTTTTATATAATGATCCAAATCTTGCAAATTAAAATTAGCAAACCATTGAGAAGTAAAATTTCCGAATTGGTAATCCTTCTTCAGAACTATCTATAATTTTTTCTATTAGTTCTAATACATCATAATCCTTTATTATTCTTCTAAATTTCTTTTTTAGTAGTTCTTTGTTTATAGAGGGATAATATTTCTTGATATCTAATTTCAAGCAATATTTTGTATTTTTTCTATCCCTAACAAGTATTTTCCTAATATGCCTTGCTCCATAATGTACACCTCTTCCCTCGATTGCCGCACAACTCCAGTCATACATTCCTTTTTTTAGGATATCCTCTATTTGCAACATCAAAGACCAATGTACACATTGGTCAGGATAGAATTTAGGTTTATATATTACTCTTTCTTTTTTGTTTGCTCCATCATATATTTTCTTTTCAATATACGGACTTGGTTCATATGTCTTGTTTTTTAGTATTTTACTTAAGTTCATTGCATAATTGTCTATATTATTCAAAATACAATTTACATCATTTCTATACTTTTTATTTTTTGATGCCTTAATTATTGCTAGTTTGCAGTTTTCAAAAGTACATATTTTTCCGTAAATATTTCCTTTTCTTTTCATACCTGGTTCTCTTTTCTTTTATATCATCTACCAACTTTTCGATCCATAATGGGACTACTAAGCTAATCCAGAGCGATTAATTTTTGCCAAGTGGCAAGGAAAATGATGTGCAAGTTCTTTATATTTTGATATAAGTGAAGGCGACCGCCGATGTTCGTGTTAGTGTTCGAAGCACTGTTGTAATTAGCGTACCACAAGCCACAATTCAAACCATCATTCCAATTACCACCAACGTACACAGCGTAACCAGAACTCGAGTTGAAGTAGTAAACAACACAAATGGGCTGTCGCACATCAAATCCCCTATGATGATTATAAAAGAAATCTAAAGAAAATATAACTCCATTGTATTTCAGTTAATCTTTATGGGGGTTGACCACCCCCAAACCCCCGTTATACTGGTATGAAAAGAAGGCGACCGCCGATGCTCGCGGAAGTGCTCGAAGCACTGTTGCAACCAGCGTACCACAAGCCACAATGCAAACCATCATCCCAATCACCACCAACGTACACAGCGCAACCAGAACTCGAGCTGAAGTAGTCTGGGCAGTGGGTCGTATCAGAGCCACTACATTCAATCGCTCTTTGTACTGCTGGGTTATTAGGATCGTATCCCATTTTTGATATTCTACTTCCTGATGCCTCTGTATAACTTACTTGAACATATGGACTTGCAGTTTTATCTGATGCATATTGACTTCTATCTTTACACACCCAAGATTTTGGACCTGTACCTATATTAATTCCATCAAGCCATTGGTATATATTACTAAATATATTTTCTACTCCTCTATAAATAACACCTGATTTTTTATCGTTTTTTATACATCCTGACTTCATACCTAAAGCATCACAACTTCCTGTATTTATAGCTGCTGATGTACTACAATTTCCATATCCTAATTTTGCTTGGCTATCATAATCTGCATATTCCACCAAATACAACATTTGAAGCATTGACCATCTCCAAATATCCATTGCTCCCCAACTATTTCCTATCTTTTTTGCATTCGTTCTAAAATCAGTCATTGAAATGTTAACTAAGTTTGTAACACCACTCTTGGTTGTTATTGCCGTTTTTGAACCAGTTGCAGTGTATCTTCCAATGTAGAATAACTCTGAATGTTCAAAATCTTCATATTCTGCATCGGCAATATAGACTTTTTCATATCCATTTTCTTGCACTCTTTTGTACCAAAACTCTGGAAACATTGTCATTATTTTGCCTGTTGGATTAGTAAATGAAAAGTCAGGATCTCCATATCTACTATTAATACTTCCATCTGCATTGATATCTACAGAAATAATATCACTCCAAGGATACAAATTATCAAAATCATTTTGTACTGTTCCACCATCTTTGGTTGCATTAGCTACTAACCCTTCTCCTCCTTCGATTCTTGTCCACTCAGTAGATGAACTAGATATTTGTCTTTGAACTCCATATACTGTTACCTCTTTTGGTGTCGCTTCACACCTATTAGTTTCATTAGTATTGTATGTTTCAACATCTGTGTATGGAAATAATTGAAAGTAGTAAGTTATATCATTTGTTAAATTTGCTATTTCATAAGGTGTAGTTGCATATTGATTCTTTATAGTATTATTTACAACTACTGTTCCATCACTAGGACTTGTTGGATAACTTCCTTGTTTCATTACTAGCTTTGTTCCTACCCATCTTGCCATAGTTTCTTCATTTTCTATAATATCTTCTGGATCTGACCATCCTATTGTTACTTTTCCATTTTTTGATTTTGCTTTTATATTTGTACAATCATTTAATACAATTTCTACTGGTGTTGCTGTAAAAGCATTATTTCCATCGAAATTTACTACATTTTCATTTGAATATGGAAATAATCTAAAATAATATTTTGTATTATTATTTAGGTTTGTAACTTCAAATCCATTTGTTTCATATTGGTTTTTTATAGTATTGTCTAATACTTGTATTCCATCATTTGGATTACGAGGAAAGCTACCTTGTTTATACACTAACTTTGTTCCTGCCCATGTGCAAACAGTCTCATTATCTATAATTGTATCTTCTGGATCCTTCCAACGTATTACTACTTTTGTATCTTTATTTATTATTTTCAAATTGCTTATATCGTTAGGAGAAATTCCTTTATTAGCACCACTTCCACTACCAGATAAGTTTATTTTTCCTATCATATTTGTTCTCCTCCTTCTTCTGTATTTTCCGTATTTGAAATTACTTTTTGAATTGATATATTCATTGTTATGTTTTCTGTTGGTAGTTCTGATGTTATTATTTTATATCCACCATCAAAACTTTCTGTATATCCATTAGATAGTCTTTTTTGATTTTCTAAATCTGGATATCCTTCCACCAAGTGATTAGCCGTTATTTTATTGTCTGTGATGCTATATTCATAATTTTGTGTAGTTTCATTTTGGACCCAATTATTAACATTTAATATAATTGTTTCATATCTTGGGGTATATTCTAGTTGTTGCATTTCAATTTTCTTTTTAAATTGATTCATATCATCCTTTGTCGCATAAGGTGATGGTTGTGCTAATTCTACTGTAATCTCTGTTGCATTATCAATTACCACATCTATATCTATGGTTTTGGTATTATTTATGGTAGTAGAATTATTAATATATTCCGCTTCTGTTCCAGCATTTGTATAAGCATATAACACTTTTTCCTTTGTGTCTGGATCTATTGCAAACAACCCAATTTCTCTAAAATAAAATGGTCTTTTAGCATCTGTATTCTTAAAATAAAATGATAAACGTATTTGCTTATCATTTATAATATTTGAACTAAGAATATTACATTCTATCTCTTTAGTAGTTAACTCGGTTTTATCGACAGCATTACCTATCAGTTCTCCACTTCCGAACTTCTACATTAACAAATTTTATTGTTTTTCCTTGAAGTGTTTTCGCTGACAATAAAGATCCTTTTGTTGTTACTATCATTTTTTCAAAGCTCATATTTTTCCTCCTTTTTAAATTTTTATGTAATCATCAATATTTATTTTTACTGCTACATAATTACTAGCATTCAATTGAATTTTTTCTTCTATATTTGCAATTCCTGATGATATTTTTAAATTATCATGTTGCTGTGTTATTATTGCTGCTATATTCAATTTCATATTTGTAACAAGATCATAATTCAATTTCATATTTGCTGGTATTTCAAGTGCTAATTCCTTTTTTAATGTTTCCATTGCTTCAGAATAGTTCAATGTAGTTTCTATATTTATTAAATAATTTGATTCATCTATTTTTAAAGTATAAGCATCTTTTCCAATAACTGCATCTAACAAATTTACTAACCACTTTTTTGTATATGGTACTCTGTTATTTATTTTTAGAAGTATATTCGTCCTTCTTGCTTCAACTGTTGATGCTATGTCTGTAATTTCATATATTTTTTCATATCTAGTTAGTCCATAAGAATTAGCTGTTTTTACTATTACTTCTGTTAACATACTAGCAATTAAATTATTCATATATTCTAGTTCTTTATCTTCAGTAGCAAATATTTCTTTAAATTCTCTAACATCTTTTAAAAATGGTGGCATATATTCATTTAATTTCATTCTATAACCACCTCTTTTAAAACAGGAACTTCAAATTCTTTAAGGCTTATGTTCTCTGTGCCTCCGTTTAATGTAACATTAGAGACATCTAGCACACCTTCAATATTTAAGATTAATGCTTCAATTCTTGCTTTTCTAACAATTAATGAATTAGAATCTTCCCATTCCTTTCTTAATTCTAGCAAATAATTATTTACTTCTTTTTCTATATTTTCCTTTAAATCTTCTATTGTTATTTCTCCATTAGTCGTTATTTTAGCATTTATTGCAATTTCTTTTTCATCTACTGTAACTACTGTTACTGTATGACCTATTGGCGCTAATCCTAACCCTTCTTCAGAAAGGTCTGGACATATTTCTGTTTGTACATTATTTACTAATAAATCAGATGCTTTGTTAAATTCACTATTTAATATTGTAAGTTTTACTGTTCCTGGTCCGATTCCAAATTGGTGTAACCTTAACAGCTCCTACTCCATTAATTTCTTTAGTTTTATTTTTATAATCAATTACATTTCCAGCAAATGCTTTTTCTGTTGTTTGTTCAAGTAGTCTTGCTCTCAATGTTTCATCATCTTCTTCATCTTCTCCTGGAATTAATAATTCAGTTATTTCTGCTTTTGCTAAGTTCTGTATATAATTTATTGGTATTAAGTTTCCTGTTACCCCATTTCCAATAATACCTGCTGTTTCACATTCTACTTTATATATTCCTAATGATATCTTTTCTGTTGCTTTAAATATTAAATCATCAATGCTAAATCTTTCCCCAATTGGTATATCCATTAAATTATTTTCTTCATCATAAAATGTTGCTTCTTTTATTGCAAATGTTGCTTCTCTTCTTTCAACACCCGATTGATTTGCTAGTCTGTCTAAATATTCATTTGGTGCAGTATCCAAAAATACTAAGTCAATATTATTCTTTAATGTAATATACATTTGTGCCAGTTCAGCAGCACACGGAGCTATTGCATCATAAATAATAGAACCTTCTCGCTTATCTACCTTACTTGACACGTTGTCTAGCATTCTTTGTAATATAGTATCATAATTAAAATATTCATCTAAGTTTTCAATTTCCATCTTAAATACTCACCACCTTTTCAATTTCAATATTTCCAACAGTTGTAATTACTTTAAATGTAACTATTACTTTATTTTTATTTACTTCAAATTTAAAATCACTTACTTGAACCACTCTTGAATCTTGGATCAGTGCCTCATTTATTACCCTCTCTAATTCTGGAATAACATATGTTATACTTTCCCCAATTAAATGTTCTATTTCTATTCCATAATTCCAACTGTATATAAGGTGATTAAAACGTTCTGTATTTAAAATACAATATATTGTTTGTTTCATTGCCTCAATACCATCACAATAATTTGATATAATATTTTTTTCTACATCTAAATAATAAGTTCTACTAGTTTGTTCTGTAGCTGTTTCTAAATTAGTTAACAATATATTATCAGTATTAGGTGTCATTTTTTTACCACCTTTCTTTTAAAATTTATCTAGTACAATATAGTTATTTGCTCCTTGCTGTTGTAGTAATATCACATTATCATTTGTTTTTAGTCCATTGTGTATAGTTATTGTTTTTCTACCACTTACTGTATGATTATGTGATAATCCAATATTTTCATTTTGTACTTCTACTGATGCATCTCCTGTTACTGTATGAGAATGGTTTGCATTTAAACTTTTTGTTTCTGTTGACCAATTCACAGTAACATCTACTGTATAGTCCTTAACATTTTTGGTAAGAACTAAAAATTCTTTTGTTAATTTCATCTTTTGTTCTACTGCAATTTCAAGCGGATTAACACTTGTTACAGTTCCAAATAAAACAGAAG
>CAPZDM010000013.1 GCA_948745425.1 uncultured Clostridia bacterium | reverse complement strand
TTTAAGTATTTTTTCGGTTATTTTTTAGTTTTCCTAAAAAGTACCGAAACTTAAAATTATTTTTTATTGATAATTTTTTATGTTTGTGGTATCCTAATATCGATATTAGAAATATAAATATTTAAGAGGGAATTTGTAAAATTTTATATTTTATTTACTGAACATGACTTAAAAAGTTTATAAATTTATTATAATAGATTTTATTTTTTCACAATTAAATAATTTTTATGTAACAGTGGAATTAATGTTGTTACAAACCAAGAAAGGATGGTATTTTATGAGATTTAGTGAATGGAATGGTTTTGATGGTGGAAATTGGGAAACTGAAATTGATGTTAGAGAGTTTATTCAAAAAAATTACACACCATATTGTGGTGATTCTAGCTTTTTAGCTGGTAGTACACCAAAAACTCAGGAGCTTTGGAAACAAGTTCTTGAATTATATAAAAAAGAAAAAGATTCAGAAGGTGGAGTTCTTGATATTGATACTAAAACTCCATCTAGCGTTGATGCTTTTCAACCTGGATATATCAATAAGGATTTAGAAGATATTGTCGGTCTTCAAACAGATTCTCCTTTAAAAAGAGCAATTATGCCTAATGGAGGAATTAGAATTGTAGAAAAATCTTGTGAAGCTTGTGGAAAAGAAGTTGACCCAGAATTAGATAAAATTTATCATTCAATAAGAAAAACACATAATGATGGTGTATTTAGTGTATATACACCCGATGTTCGTCTTGCTCGTTCTTCACATCTTCTTACTGGTCTTCCTGATGGATATGGTCGTGGAAGAATTATTGGTGATTATAGACGTGTTGCTTTATATGGTGTTGATATTTTAATTGAAGAAAAACAACGTGTTCTAGATTTATTAAACATTGACGATTTAGATGAAGCAACTATTCGTGAACGTGAAGAAATTAGTGAGCAAATTCTTGCATTAAATGCTTTAAAAAGTATGGCTTCAAAATATGGATTTGATATTTCAAAACCTGCCTCTAATTCTAAAGAAGCAGTTCAATGGTTATATTTTGGTTACCTTGCAGCTATTAAAGATCAAAATGGTGCTGCTATGAGTATAGGTAGAATTTCTACTTTCCTTGATATATATTTTGAAAGAGATTTAAAAGCTGGTTATATTACAGAAGAAGAAGCACAAGAAATTATGGATCACTTTGTTATGAAATTAAGATTAGTAAGATTTTTAAGAACTCCAGAATATAACGAGTTATTTTCTGGTGATCCTGTATGGGTTACTGAATCTGTTGGTGGTATGGGAATTGACGGCAGAACTTTAGTTACAAAGAACTCTTTTAGAATATTAAATACTTTAAATACTTTAGGTGCTGCTCCTGAACCAAACTTAACAGTATTATGGTCTACAAGATTACCTGAAGGATTTAAAAAATTTGCCACAGGTCTTTCTATTAAAACATCTTCTATACAATATGAAAACGATGATTTAATGAGAATTACTTTAGGTGATGATTATGGAATTGCTTGTTGTGTTTCTGCAATGAAAATTGGTAAACAAATGCAATTTTTCGGTGCAAGAGCAAATCTTGCTAAGGCTTTATTATATGCTATTAATGGTGGTAGAGATGAATTAACTGGTAAACAAATTACTCCTGAGTTCTCTCCTATTACCTCTGAGTATTTAGATTATGATGAGGTTATGCGTAAATATGATGTTATGCTAGATTATGTAGCAAAAATATACCTAAAAGCTTTAAATTGCATACATTATATGCATGATAAATATTCTTATGAAGCTCTAGAAATGGCTTTACATGATAAAGAAATTTTAAGAACTATGGCATGTGGTATTTCTGGTTTCTCTGTTGTTGTAGACTCTCTTTCAGCTATTAAATATGCTAAAGTTAAAGTTATAAGAGATGAAACTGGTCTTGCTGTTGATTATTCTATTGAAGGTGATTTCCCTAAGTTTGGTAATGATGATAATAGAGCTGATGATATAGGTATTACTTTAGTTAAAGATTTCTTAGGAAAACTTAAAAAATATAAAACTTATAAAGGTGCTAAAACTACTTTATCTGTTCTTACAATTACATCAAATGTAGTTTACGGAAAAAATACTGGTAATACTCCTGATGGTAGACGTTATGGTGCTCCATTTGGACCTGGTGCAAACCCAATGCATGGTAGAGATATTAATGGTGCTCTTGCTGTTATGAATAGTGTCGCAAAACTTCCTTATGATTATTCAGAAGATGGTATCTCTTATACTTTCTCTATTACACCTGGAACATTAGGACACGATTTTGAAACTCAAATAAATAACTTAGTTAATATGTTAGATGGTTTCTTTGCTCAAACAGGTCATCATATTAATGTAAATGTTTTTGATAGAGATTTATTAGTTGATGCTATGGAACATCCTGAAAAGTATCCTCAACTTACTATTAGGGTTTCCGGATATGCTGTTAACTTTACAAAACTTACTCGTGAACAACAGTTGGATGTTATTAATAGGACTATTCACGAAAAAATATAATTACGTTGAAAATGGAAAAAGGGACGGTTCTCTTTTCCATTTTCAATAAACTAGAATAAAAAAATAAATGGAAATTTGAAA
The DNA here is from genome assembly GCA_948745425.1 of uncultured Clostridia bacterium. Classification (GTDB taxonomy): domain Bacteria; phylum Bacillota; class Clostridia; order TANB77; family CAG-508; genus CAKPSH01. The sequence goes on along the minus strand of CAPZDM010000013.1, from coordinate 30,073 downwards.
AATGGAAAAGAGAACTGTCCCCTTTTCCATTTTCGGAGGATTTTATGGAGAATAACTTGTTACGTGTTCATTCTTTTGAATCATTTGGAACAGTAGATGGACCTGGAATTAGATATATAATTTTTTTACAAGGATGTTTTCTTCGTTGTAAGTATTGTCATAATCGTGATACCTGGGATTTACATTCTGGAGAACTAATTTCAGTAGATGAAATAATAAATAAAATATTAAATTATAAAAATTATATAATGCCTACTGGTGGGGTTACTGTTTCTGGTGGTGAACCATTAATACAATTAAAACCTTTGATTAATCTTTTTAAGAAACTAAAGTCGTATGGTATCCATACAGCTATTGATACTTCACGGTATGGTTGATATTACTGATGATGTAAAAGAATTATTAAAATATACAGATTTAGTTTTATTAGATATAAAACATATAGACTATGATAAGTGCAAAGAATTAGTTGGTTTTGGTAATGAAAAAGAGTTAGAGTTTGCACATTTTCTAAGCGATAATAATATAGATATGTGGATTAGGCAAGTTATTATTCCTGGCATAACTGATGATGAAGAAGATTTGTTGAAATTAAGAGATTTCTTATCTTCTCTAAAAACAGTTAGAAAAGTTGAATTTCTTAAATATCATTCTATGGGAAAGTTTAAGTGGAAGAATTTAAATATTCCATATGATTTAGAGAATATACGTGATGCTACATCTGAAGACATTGAAAGAGCAAAAAGGATTTGTGGATTAGATTGAATCTAATCCACCTTTTAATTGATATACATTTGTATATCCCATTTTAATTAAAATATTTGAAGCTTTTTTACTTCTTCCCCCCATTTGGCAATATACTATAATTGTTTGTCCATGGTTAGGAATTAAAAGACTAGCTTTATTTTTTAATTCTCCAAGAGGTAAATTTAGTGCTCCTAATAAATGTCCTTCATTAAATTCTTGTATGCTCCTTACATCTAATAAAATTGTATTACTATCATTCTTTATCATATCTTGTAGCATATTATAATCTATATCAACACTATTTATTCCTCTTGTTAATCCTGTTTTTAATTTTCTTATTATTTTTTTTATCATTTTGGTAACCTTCTTATATAATCGTTATCATTATATAATATGATTACATTTTATTGTTTGTGCAATTTCTATAACACCTTTCCTTCTATATAACACTCATATATATAATCTGGATTTTCGTAATACATACTACTATTGTAATTATCAATCTTTTCTATAATCCAAGAAGATAATACTTGGATTAATGTCTTTATATAATTATTGGGATTATTATCTACCATTATAATTAATCTTTTATATACTTTTCCTATCTCCCAATATGTTGGTATTCTATATTTACAAGTTATTATATTATCATAATCTCCATTTTCTATTTTTGCCTCTTTAATAAATTCATCTGATGCTTGCTCTATATCCTCTGAATGATAAACCTCTGCTAATTTATATATTTTTTCTATTCTCTTTTCTCCTAACTTTTCAATGATTAACTTTTTGCTATTCTTGGTTTTTCTTGCAATATACTCAATAAGACTACACGTAAAAAATAAATCATTTTCTTCTTGTGGCTCCCCCATCTTTATTTCTCCTTTACATCAATAAATTTTAAACATTCTAAAGAATTTCCTGTACAAAATGCAATTTGATGTGTTGGATGCCTAAATTTTGCTAATTCCCAAAATGCTTCTCTTGTAATTTGTCCTGATATTAAATCTGTTACATAATTATATACTTGGTCATCTGCCATTGCACCTATTACAATATCGTAATTATGCTTTTTCCCACTTCTGCATTCTATTATAAAATCTAGCCATTCCTCTGTCATCAATGTAAAATTCTTTATTTTCAACTTTGGATTTTCGTTATATTCATATATGTTAATCTTTGGTGTCTCATATTTCTTTGCCCATTTTTCTGCTTGCTCCTCTAATATTGTACAATAAAATCCAATCCCAAAATCTTTTGTAAATTTACCTTTTATTATTTCTGGATTTTCTACTTTGCAGTAACTACCATGATATACTATTTGTTTTGACATATAATATCCTCCTTATATAATTATCATATAAATTAAAAATGCTATTTCTGCAATTAATATTAAAGGCATGCCTATTGTAAATTTCTTTTTCTGTGTTTTATGTCTAAATGCGTACATTCCAGCTATAGTGCCTATTCCTCCACCTAACCATGTAAATACAAATAATGTATTTTCTGAAATTCTCCATCTACCTTTTTCTGCTTTTTTCTTATCTATCAGCATTATTAAAAATCCTAATAAATTTATTATTATTAAATATATTAATATATTTTTGAATGTTATTATTGGTAAAGTTAATAACCATTCTTTAAAACCTTTCATTTTTTATTTCTCTCCCTTGATTTTCTTATTTTTCTTTTATTATTTTATTATAATATGACAAAAATATCAAGTTTTTTGTTTACTATTTGGTTTTTTTATGGTAATATTTAATAATGGAATAAAAGGGCACAGTGGTGTCATGTCTAATAAGTATTCCCTCAAACGGTGCCCCTACAATTTACATTAAATTATTAATCTAATATTTTTACGTTTTATGAAAGGATGATATAAATATTATGGAAGATAATAAAAAATTAGTTACAATATTAATTCCTGCTTATAATGAAGAAGAAGCATTGCCTATATTATATGAAAGACTTGTTAAATTAATGAATAGTCTTCCTCAATATAATTTTGAACTTTTATTTGTAAATGATGGAAGTCATGATAAGACTTTAGATATATTAAAAGAAATGAGAAAATCTGATTCTAGAATTTGTTATGTTAATTTATCTAGAAACTATGGTAAAGAAGTTGCAATGATTGCTGGTTTTGACTATGTTAATGGTGATTGTATGATAAATATTGACGCAGATTTACAAGACCCACCAGAACTTATTCCTGAAATGTTAAAATTTTGGGAAGAAGGATATGATGATGTTTATGCAAAACGTAAATCTAGAAAAGGAGAATCTATCTTAAAAAAATTAACTTCTTGGGGATATTATAGAGTTTTACAAAGTATGACTAATATTCAAATCCAAACTGATACTGGCGATTTTAGATTATTAGATAGACGTTGTGTTGAAGCCATACGCCAAATGAGAGAATCTCAAAGATATACTAAGGGGCTATATAGTTGGATTGGATATAAGAAAAAAGAAATACTATATGATAGAGATGCAAGAGTTGCTGGTAAGACCAAATGGAATTATAGACAATTAGCTAATTTATCTATTGATGGAATTACCTCTTTTACTACTTCTCCTTTACGTTGGGCAACTATAATTGGTATGTTGGTTTCTTTATGTGGTTTTATTTATATGATAATTATAATTGCAAAAACATTAATATCTGGTATTGATGTTCCTGGTTATGCTTCTATGATGGTTGTAATATTATTTTTAGGTGGGTTACAACTTATATTCTTAGGTATTATTGGTGAATATCTTGGACGAGCGTTTTACGAATCTAAAGGAAGACCTTTATACTTTATAGATTGCTATAATGAAAATAGAGAAACTAATATAAAATAGTTTTGCGGACGAGCAATGTCGCCCCTACATTTTGAATTGATTTTTCCTATACAGCCAAAAAGTGATGGATACAAAATCCTCCTACAACATAATCTTTATAATAAAGGAGAATTATATGAGTGCTTATGTTTTAAAATTAATTGCAATAATAACTATGTTGTTTGATCATAGCGGATATTTAATATATGGTCATCTTTCTTGGATGAATTTTGTTGGTAGAATTGCCTTCCCTATTTTTGCTTTTCAGATAAGTGAAGGCTATATTCATACTCATAATTTGAAAAAGTATTTTGTAAGACTAATAATATTTGCTTTAATTTCTCAGATTCCTTATGCTTGGTTTGGCTATTGTTTCTTTTCTAAGATGTCATTAAATATTATTTTTACTTTAATATTGGGATTATTGTCTATATCTATTTATGAGTTTATTATATCAAAGGGTACAGTGCACTGTACCCCTACATCTAATTTTAATTTTTCATCTACAGTAGAACAAAATAACAACAATAATATATCTGAAGGAAATAGTATATTTCAATATAAATTATTAGGTATTATTATTGTTTTAATTATTGCAGTTTTTGCTGATATTTTTGGCTTTGATTATGGATTTTATGGAGTATTTATTATCTTTCTTTTTTACTTATATAGAAATAATAAATTATCTATGAATATTGCTATTACTATTTTAACTTTTATATACTATACTCCATATTTTATGGCTAGTAATTTTAAAATTAATTATATTGGGTTATTTATTTGTAGTCTTATCCCTCTTATATTCATCAATCTGTATAATGGTCAAAAAGGAAAAGACCACAAAATGTTGTTTTATATATTTTATCCAGTACATTTGCTAATATTATGTTTGATTTATATATTGTTACATTAATTCATTTATAATTATATATTAAATTAATAAATTCTCAAAATTATACAACTCAATTTTATAGAAAATTTAAGGAATTAATTTACAGCGCCCTCTCGATATACTCGAGATTCCCTATAAATTAATTCCTAACATTTTCTTATTTCAATTTCGTTTAAATAATTTTTCGAATTGATTAATTAATATATAATACATATTTTTATAATGCATCAAATAAACTTAATTGATTGCTTGTACTCATTCCATCTAAACAGCCAAATTTATCTAATAAATCTATAATAGATTTTCCTGCTTTTGACCTTTTCATTAAATCTTCTTTTGAAATAAATTCTCCATCTTTTCTTGCTTCTACTATACTTTCAGCAGCTACCTGTCCAAGACCTGCTATACTACATAGTGAAGGTCTAATTCCTTCAGGCTCCATTTTAAATTTAGTAGCATCTGATTTATATATATCTATTGGTAAGAAGGATATTCCTCTTTTATACATTTCTAGTACATATTCTAAAACGTTATACATTCCCTTATCTTTTTGGGTTGCTGAATTTCCAAGTTTATCTATTTCCTCCATTTTGTCTTTTACCTTTTTTTCTCCGAAAATCATAAATTCACTATCAAATTCATCTGCCCTTATTGAGTACATTGTTGCATAATAAGCCTTTGGAATGTGAACTTTAAACCATGCAATTCTAAAAGCATTAATAACATATGCTGCTGCATGTGCCTTTGGGAACATATATTTAATTTTTTTACAAGATTCTATATACCATTCTGGAACATTATTATCCCTCATAAGAATTTCTTGGTCTTCCGTTAACCCTTTTCCTTTACGGACTGATTCCATTATTTTAAATGACTCTTGTGCAGGAAGCCCCATTCCCATCAAATAAATCATAATATCATCTCTTGTACATATAGCTTCTGATAGAGTTATTGTTCCATTATTTATTAATTCCTGTGCATTATTTAACCACACATCAGTACCATGTGATAAACCCGATATTCTTAATAATTCCTCAAAAGTACTAGGTTTTGTATCTACTAACATTCCTCTTACAAATTTTGTTCCAAACTCTGGTACACCAAATGTTGCAACTTCTGAATTTATCTCCTCTTTTCTTACTCCTATTGCTTCTGTTGATGAAAATATAGACATTGTAGTCTTATCATCTAGGGGTACTTTAGTTGGGTCTATTCCTGTTAAATCGTATAACATTCTTATAACTGTCGGATCATCATGACCTAACATATCAAATTTCAAAATATTTTTATCTATTGAATGGTAATCAAAATGTGTTGTAATAATATCTGAATTGGGGTCATCTGCTGGATGTTGTACTGGACAGAATTCATAAATCTCATGCCCTGTTGGTACAACCACAACTCCTCCTGGATGTTGACCTGTTGTCCTCTTTATTCCTGTACATCCTTGAGATAATCTATTTATTTCTGCTGAACTTATAACTTGATTTCTCTCTTCAAAATATTTTTTTACATATCCATACGCTGTTTTTTCTGCTATTGTTCCAATAGTACCTGCTTTAAATGTAGTTCCCTTTCCCAAAATAACCTCTGCATATTTATGTGCTTTTGTTTGATATTCTCCTGAAAAATTTAAATCTATATCTGGTTCTTTATCTCCATTAAATCCTAAGAATGTTTCAAATGGTATATCTATTCCATCTTTTACAAGTTTTTTTCCGCATTTTGGACACCACGCATCTGGAAGGTCAATTCCATTTTTAAATCCATGGTCAGAGAAATCTGAATATTTACATTTAGTGCATCTGTAATGTGCTTTTAATCCGTTAACCTCTGTAATACCTGTCATATATGCTACAAGTGATGAACCAACAGAACCTCTTGAACCGACAATGTATCCATCTTCATTAGATTTCCAAACTAATTTTTGTGCAATGATATACATAACTGAAAATCCATTTTTAATGATTGAATCTAATTCTTTTCTAAGTCTTGTTTCTACAATTTCTGGTAATGGGTCTCCATATAATTCATGTGCTTTATCCATAGCAATATCTTCTATAGTTTTTTCACATCCCTCTATATATGGTGTACATTTATCTGGAGATATTGGACTTATTGGTTCACACATATCTGCTACTCTATTTGTATTTGTTACAACTACCTCATATGCTTTTTCCTTTCCTAAATATGCAAATTCGTTTAGCATTTCTTCTGTTGTTCTTAAATATAATGGTGCTTGATGGTCTGCATCATCAAACCCTTGTCCTGCTTGCAAAATTCTTCTATATATTTCGTCTTCTGGATCCATAAAATGTACATCGCAAGTAGCACAGACTAATTTATTTAATTTCTCTCCTAATTCAACTATTTTTCTATTTATAGAGATTAAGTCATCTTGACTTTTTAATATTCCTTCTCTTACTAAATATTCATCATTTCCTAATGGTTGTATTTCCAAATAATCATAAAATTTTGCAATATTTTCAACCTTTTCTTCTGAATATCCATTTAAAATAGCTTGATATAATTCTCCTTGGTCACATGCACTACCTATTATTAATCCTTCACTGTATTTTTTATATATACTTTTTGGGATTCTAGGTCTTTTATAAAAATAATCTAAGTGTGAAAATGATATTAACTTATATAGATTTTTAAGTCCCACAGAATTTTTCGCTATAATAATTGCATGATATGTTGGTAGTTTCTTAATATTCATGTTTTTAGAAGATATCGCATCAATATCATTTAATTTTTTAACTCCTTGTTCTTTTAATTTTTCTAACATTACCTCAAATACTTTTACAAGTGTTTTAACATCATCTAGTGCTCGATGAGCTACATCTACTTTTATTCTCAAATTTGCTGCAATAATACCCAACTTATATTTTGTGAATTCTGGAAATAAGTCTTTTGCTAGGCTTAATGTATCAATATATGTATTATCAAATTTTAATCCTAATTTATTTGCTTGATATCTTAAAAATCCTATATCAAAATTTGCATTATGTGCAACTAATACATTATCTCCACAAAATTTGATAAACTCTGGAAGAACATCTTTTATTGTTTTTGCTGACTTTACCATATCATCTGTAATATGTGTAACTTGAACTACCTCATAAGGTATTGGTTTTTCGGGATTAACAAAACATTCAAATTCATCTATAATTTCTCCATTTTTAATTTTGATAGCCCCTAATTCAGTTATCATTTCACTTCTATATGGTATTCCTGTTGTTTCAATGTCTAAAACACAATATTCAGTATCAATATCTATATTTCCATCTCCATAGACACTTGTTTGACCATCTGGACATAAATATGCTTCAACTCCATATAAAACTTTTATATCATTATTTCCTTTTTTTACAGTATCATTTGCATGCGGAAATGATTGTGCTACACCATGGTCTGTAATAGCAATAGATTTCATCCCCCATTTTCTTGCTCTATTTATCAAGTCTTCTACTGGGGTTATTCCATCCATTTGGCTCATTTGTGTATGCATATGTAGTTCTACTCTTTTTATTTCTGCATTATCCATTCTTGTTAAAACTTCTTTTTTAGGTAAACTTATTACTACATTTGCAATAATTGTTATTTCTCTTGCATATGGATCAAATTGTGCATTTCCCTCTAATTCTACATGACTATTTTCTTCTAGTCTTGACCTCACATCTTCTAATTTCTCAGGTTCAATAAAGGATTTACATGTTATAGTACTACTTCCATCATATATATCAAAACAATACAAGGTTTTTCCATTTCTTAGTTCTCTTTCTTCAACTCTTGTAACTCTACCTGAAATTGCTACTTTTCCACTTTCAGCTGTAACCTCTTTTACTTTTATCATTTTTTCATTTATTTTCGCTCTTTTTGTTCCTATAATTATTGGACTTGTTTCTTGAATTGGTGCTTCTTTTTCTATATTTTTTTCTTCTTTGTCTTCTTTTTTATTACAATTTATATATTCTATATCTATTGTTGCCTTTGCTACATTAAATCTATTTTTTAAATATATTTCAAATGATAGAATTTCACCTGTTTGTATCTTAATATCTGTTTGAAGAAATATACTTAATTCTCTAGTCTTTTTTGACATTGTTATATTTGAAATTTTTGCTTTCATTATGTTATTTTTTTCTTCAAAGTCATTAAATATTTCTGAAACTTTTTTCATTTCTGCCATTTTATTAGTCATTCCTTTTTATTATATTTTCTACATCATTTTATCAAATTTAATGATTTTTTACAATTCTTTTTATAAAAAATAAGGCACATTTGAAGTGCCCTAAAATAATACATATAATTATATAATCTTTTAAATATATATTTCTAATAATCCAATTAATATATATGCTATATAATATATACTTTCTATTATTACAAATTTCTTTATATAACTTTTGTCATCTTTTTCTCCAAGTACAAATTTAGCTCCAAAGTATACAAGTATTGTACTTATTACAGTACAAAGTGAAGCAAATGGACTTGTTACAGTTGTAACTCTTGCACTAATTAATCTTAATAAACTTACTACAGAAGCTATTACAATTGGTAATTTAGCTGCTGTAACTACTGACATTATAGTTACTAAACTTTTATCTTTATTTTTATTTAGAGTAAATATAGTTAATGATAATACTAATATTGATAATATTGGAGCTATTGCTGATTTTATTAATGGTAATACATACTTTAACACATTCCATGATAATGAAGAATAATAAATTTTTAATATTACCACTGCTACAATCCATACAATTGCTAAAATTACAGCATATTTAAAATTTTTGTTTGTTTTATCTTCTGAAATACTTTTTAATTCTTCAATTGGATTTTTAAACATTCCTACTATAAAATTTGTAGTTTCCTTTGCACTATTTTTTAATTCTTCTTTTTTAAAAGAACCTTTTACTTGATCTTTAACTTCATTTATTGTTTCTGTAGTCTCTTTTAATATTTCTTCTGGATTTACTGTGTTGTTATTTTCATTATTGTTCTCTTCCATTATAGTTTTCCTCCTTAAAAATTTATATATACATTATATACTTATATTTCATTTTTGTCATTATTTTTTTGTAATTTTTTTCATTTTGTACAATTTATTGTTTGTATATTTATATTATTTTTTCTAACAATATTAATAAGCTTTTTTATAATGTTTAAAATTTATTTTTGAATTCTATAATGAAGTTTAAATCTGAAAATTGGAGGTATACATCAATGTTGAAAAGAATTTTAGCAATAGTTTTAATAATTACAGTTTCACTATTCATTTCTACTGCTGTTTTCGCTAATGAAACAAATATGATGGATAATGCAAAAAATACAGTTAATGATGTTATGCATAATGCTGAAAACGTAGTAAAAAATGCAACTGATGGTATAAAAAACGTTACTGGGAATGCTGAAAATACAATGAATAATGCAACTGATAATATTACAAATAATATAAAAAATGGCACAGATAATGATGCAATAGATAATGGTACTATGACAGGTAATGGAGATTTTGGAGATGGTGCATATTCTGCTGCTAGAACAACTGCTACTGATACAAATACTACTTCATATTCTTATATATGGATAGTTTTAGCAATAGCAGCTGTTGTAGTTGTAGGTGCAATATGGTATTATGCTACAAGAACTACAAATAATGATAATAATCATAATGATAGATAGTAAATTAGAAATTAGAAATTCGAATATAGATATTATATATACATTGTTTAATTTCTACTTTTTCAATGGGCACAGTATACTGTGTCCTTACATATAACACAAAAACTATTATCTTATAACTTTTAATTACAAAAAATCGAACTTATTAATTGTGCATTTTATATATTCATGTTATAATCGACTCATAATAAATTTATATTCAATATAGAAAACAATTTTGAATATATTATGAAAGGAAATTTATTATGTCAGAATTGAAAATAATTGCTAAAAATCCAACTGCACATCATAATTATTCTATTACAGATACAATTGAAGCTGGTATTGTACTAACTCGGTACAGAAATAAAGTCAATTAGAAATGGAAAAGTTAATTTAAAAGAAAGCTATGCAAATATAAAAAATGGTGAAGTATTTATTTATGGTATGCATATTAGCCCTTATGAAAATGGAAATATATATAACAAAGACCCTTTACGTGATAGAAAACTATTATTAAAAAAACGTGAAATATTTCATTTACTTGGTCTCATTAAGCAACAGAGTATTTCATTAATTCCAATAAGTTTATATTTCAAAAATAATAAAATCAAAGTCGAACTGGGAATTGGTAAGGGTAAGAAACTTTATGATAAACGTCAGGATATTGCAAAAAAAGATGCTGAACGTAAAATTAATGTCGCACTTAAAAATTCCATGAAAAATTTGTGAAACAAATTGATCATTTTAATGGACGCCAAAAGGGCGTCCCTACAATATAATTTATGCTTTATTAGAAGAATTAAAAACATCATGTATTTTATGTTTAACAGTTTTTTTGATTTCTTCTCTTGCTGGTGTTAAATATTTTCTTGGGTCAAAAGCTGATGGGTCTTCAGCAAAAGTCTTTCTTATTTGAGCAGTCATTGCAAGTCTTAAATCTGTATCAACATTTATTTTTGATACACCTCTTAAACCTGCTTCATGTAGCATTTCGTCTGGAACACCCTTTGCTCCTGGAATATCTGCTCCATATTTATTACACATTTCAACTAATTCTGGAATTACTGTTGAAGCACCATGTAAAACTATTGGTGTGTTTGGTAATTTTTCTTTTACTTTTTCTAATATATCAAATCTTAATTTTGCTTCTCCTTTAAATTTATATGCTCCATGGCTTGTTCCTATTGCTATAGCTAAAGAATCGCATCCTGTTCTTTCTACAAACTCTTTAGCTTGGTCTGGATCTGTAAACATAGCGTCACTTGCTGAAACATTAACTTCATCTTCTATTCCTGCTAATTTTCCAAGCTCAGCTTCTACAACAACTCCGTGAGCATGTGCATAATCTACTACCTCTTTTGTTAGTCTGATATTTTCTTCAAAATCATATTTTGAGCCATCAAACATTACAGATGTAAATCCTGCATCTATACATTTTTTACATGTTTCGAAATCTGGTCCATGGTCTAAATGAATTGCTATTGGAATATTTGTTGATTCCACAGCAGCCTCTACCATTTTCATCAAATAATTTATCCCTGCATATTTTATTGCACTTGAAGATGCTTGTAAAATTACTGGTGAATTTTCCTCACTTGCTGCTTCTATTATCCCTTGTATTAATTCCATATTGTTTACATTAAAAGCTCCTATTGCGAAATGTTCTTTCATAGATTTCTCGAACATTTCTTTTGTTGTAACTAAAGCCATTATTATTACCTCCTAATTTTTTCTTCATTATATCATTAACAATTTTTTTGTCAATATCCCTTTAGATGTTAGAAGTTAGATATTAGATGTTAGATTATTAAGATTTAACCATTAGACTAAACATTTATCTAGTTCATCTGAAATTGCTTTTTTATCCATATTTTGTCCAATAAATACTAATTTTACCATTCTATCTCCTATTTTTTCGTCCCAATCTCTTTCTAAATCAGCATTTTCTTTTCTTAGCATTTTTATTTCTTCTTCTGGAAATGTTGCTATCCATTCTCCACCTTCATATATTCCCTTTTGCTTTCCTGCTTGTTCAAATACATAAGACATTTCATAGTCACTACTAAACCATACTATACCTTTACATCTTATAATATTCTTTGGAAACTTATTTATAAATTCCTCAAATTTAGCTTCATCAAGTGGTTTTCTACGATAATACACAAAAGTACCTATTCCATATTCTTCTGTTTCTCCTTCTTCCTCCTCCTCTTCCGGCTTGTCTAATTCTTGTGCCCATCCAGCAGACATTGCTGCTTCTTCAAAGTCAAAAGCATTTGTATCTATTATCTCTTTAACATCAACTTTTGAATAGTTCGTTTCAATAATTTTTGCATTTGGTTGTAATTTTCTAACCACAGCTTTTACTTTTTCTAATTCGTCTTTAGATAATTCATCTATTTTGTTTAAAATTAATGTATTACAAAATTCAATTTGTTGAATTAAAAGGTTCTCTATGTCTTCATCATCTATTTCTTCTTTTTCTAGTTCTTCTCCACAATTAAATTCATCTCTTAATCTTAATGCATCTACAACTGATACAATATTATCAAGTCTACAGATTTTTGGTAATCCATATTGTTCTGTTGAGTCTTGTAAAACTGTTATTGTTTGAGCTATTGGAATAGGTTCACAAATTCCACTTGCTTCTATTAATATATAATCAAAATTTCTTGATTTTATTAAGTCAACTATCTGTTGCATTAAATCTACTTTTAATGTACAACAAATACAACCATTTTGTAATGGAACTAAACTGTCATTAGTTTCTGTAACAATTCCTCCTTTTCCAATTAAAGATGCATCTATGTTAACTTCTCCAATATCGTTAACTATTACTGCTACTTTATATCCTTCTTGATTATTTAAAATATGATTTATAAGTGTAGTTTTTCCTGCCCCTAAATATCCTGTTAATAATGTAATTGGTACTATCTTCATTATTTATCCTTCCTTTCTCTTTCTTCTTACAGTCTATTATTATAACACATATTTTTTTAATTTGCTACGATTATTTTGTTAAATAATATTTTATGCTTTAGATGTGGTCACAATTTGCGACCACTTTACTTTTAATTATTTTTTCTTTTTTGCATATAATATGAACATTTTGCTAAAACCACAGTTGGTGTTAGTTTTGAAAAAAATTTTGCTAATTTTATTGTAAAGCCTGGTACTATATAAAATTTATTTTTTAACATTTTATCTACTGTGTATCTTGCAACATATTCACTTGTTAAAGATTCTATTTCAAATTTTACATTTGCTACATTATTAAAATTTGTTTTTACTGGTCCTGGGCAAAGTAAAGTTATTTTTACCTTTGAGTTTTGTTTGTTTAATTCTTCTCTTATTGCTTCCGAAAGTCTTACTACATATGCCTTTGAAGAATAGTAAGTTGCCATTAATGGTCCTGGCATAAATCCTGCTATTGATGCCACATTTAGTATTCTCCCACTATTTCTTTTAGTCATATCTTGTAAATATAATTTAGTTAATACATGTAATGCTATTATATTTGTCTTTATAATTGTTAATTCTTTTTCTAAATCTGTTTCTGTAAATTTTCCAAATTCCCCTAGCCCTGCATTGTTCACTAGTATATCTATATCTCTTGCCTGTTCATATAATTTTTTGCAATTTTCCTCTATTGTTAAATCCATAACTATTATTTCTACTTTTGTTGTTAAGTCTTTCTTTAATTCTTCTAACTTCTCTTTATTTCTCGCTACTATTACTAGGTCATATCCTCTTTTTGATAATTCTCTTGCAATGTCTCTTCCAATTCCAGAAGATGCTCCTGTTATTAAAGCTCTCATAATTTATTTTTCTCCTTATTTAAATTTAGCCTCCGTACAGTGGGCGATTATTAATCGCCCCTACACTCTCTATATTTCTAAAATACTGCTTTTTAATCTAATCTACTAATTTTCTCTATATTTTGTTTCTAAATTTATTATTCAATACTTCTGAGGCGGTCGCAATTTGCGACCTTAAATATTCAATTTCTTGTTCTCTCAATCGAAAACAAAAATTTTGTGGAAATCGTGTTATATTTCTTTTAACAGTTTCATTTATACGTTTTGTATCATAATGATATAACATAGCTACATCACTATCTAGCATTACTTGCTTCCCTCTTATTGTATAAATTAAGTTTTTAATATCTTCTATTTCATATGCTACTTCATTTAATTCTTTATTTATTAGTGCAATATTATTTTCTTCGTTCATAATTATCACATCCTTGACAAGTTCAGTTATAATTATAAAACATTTGTTTTGTCGTGTCAAGTATTTATATGAAAAAATTGAATATATTACTGGTTATAGTTTTATAATATACTTTTATCTCCATAATGATAATTTTTTGTAATAGAGGGCACATGCAATGTGCCCCTACATCTAATATCTAAATTCTAGTTACATCAATATTTATTTTTTCTCCATTGATATTACATTCTGTGTATTCTTTTCTTTCTGCATTATATACAATTTCTATTGTTAATGTTTCTTTTTTTATCTCTGGTTTATTTTTCTCTATAATGTCTTCTAAGGTTTTATTTCCATTTACATATAATGTAATTCTGTCTAATACCTCAAATCCTTTGTCTTTTCTCATGTTTTGGATTTTTGATATTAATTCTCTTACATAACCTTCTTCTTTTAGTTCTTCTGTTATTGTTGTATCTAATACTACACCTAGTGTTCCTGTTCCTGCAAATGCAAATCCTTCTATTCCTTGCATTGTTACAAGTAAATTCTCTGCATTTAATTCTATTTGTGTTTCTCCTAATTTTGCTACTACTGATTCACCATTTCTGATTTTTGATGCTAATTCCATTTGATTTTGAGATGATATATATTTCTTTATTTCTGGAATTAGTTTTCCATATGTTTTTCCTAATACTGGTAAATTAGGCATTATATTAAAGTTTACATATTTTGATAAATCTGCTCCAAGTACTACTGTTTTTATATTTAATTCATCTTTTATAATGTCTCCGTAATAATCAGGAATTGCTTTTTCTGATATTAACATTTCTGAAAGTGGTTGTCTATTTTTTATATTAGCTGAGTTTCTTGCACTTCTTCCTAATTTTACTAAATTATATGCTAATTCCATTTCTTCTTCTAGCTTTTTATCTACTTCCTCTTCATGATATTCTGGCCACATATTTAAGTGAACACTTTCTTTAGCATTTCCATCAAGTGATACTACTAAATTTTGATACATATTTTCTGTTATAAATGGTACAAATGGTGCTGCTACTTGACATAGTGTTACTAAAACTCTATATAGTGTTACAAATGCTCCTAATTTATCATCTGTTAATGCATTTGCCCAAAATCTATTTCTATTTCTTCTTACATACCAGTTTGAAAGTTCATCTGTAAAGTCTTCTATCTCTAATGCTGCTCCTGTTATATCATATGCTTCTAATTTTTCATCTACAGATTTTACTAATGTATTTAATTTGCTTATTATCCATTTATCCATTACATTTTCTGAGATAAATCCTTTATGTTGTAATGGATTTATTTTATCTATTTCTGCATACAAAACATAAAAAGAATATACATTCCATAAAGTTCCTAAAAATCTTCTTGAAGTTTCCCCAACATCTTCTTTTGAAAATCTTGTTGGTAACCATGGTGCACTTGATGTATAGAAATGCCATCTTGTAGCATCTGCTCCTTCTCCATCCATAACTTCAAATGGGTCTACCACATTCCCTTTAGATTTTGACATTTTTAATCCTTTTTTGTCTAGTACATGTCCTAATACTATACAGTTTTCAAATGCTGGTTTTCCAAATACTGTTGTTGATACAGCAAGTAATGTATAGAACCATCCTCTTGTTTGATCTACTGCTTCTGATATAAATTGTGCAGGAAAATTTTTTTCAAATAATTCTTTATTTTCAAAAGGATAATGTAATTGCGCAAATGGCATTGAACCTGAATCAAACCAACAATCCATAACTTCTTTTACTCTTGTCATTTCTTTTCCACATTCAGGACATTTTAAATGTACATCATCTATATATGGTTTATGAAGTTCTATATCTTCTGGTACATTTATTCCTTTTTCTTTTAAATCTTTTATACTTCCTATACATTCTTCGTGTCCACATTCACATTGCCATATTGGAAGTGGTGTTCCCCAATATCTATCTCTTGAAATACACCAATCTATTACATTTTCTACAAAGTTTCCGAATCTTCCTGTTCTTATTGTATCTGGATACCAATGAATTTTGTTATTATTTTCAACAAGCTTATCTTTTAACGTAGTCATTGCTACAAACCAGCTTTCTTTTGGATAATATAGTAATGGGGTATCACATCTCCAACAGTGTGGATATGAGTGCATATGTCTTTCTGATTTGAATAATTTATTAGCATTTTTTAGATATTCTACTATACTTTCATTGCATTTTCTTACATTCTTTCCAGCCCATGGTGTAACTTCTTCAACAAATTTTCCTTCTTTGTCTACTAAATTTATAAATGTTATTCCATTTTGTTTTGCTACAAAACTATCATCTTCTCCATAAGCAGGTGCTATATGAACTATACCTGTACCTTCTGATAAACTTACATAGTCTCCATGTATTACAACAAATGCTTTTCCTTCTACTTTTCCATATGGTAATAGTTGCTCATACTTTGTTCCTAATAGTTCTTCACCTTTAAATTCTTTTATAATGTCATATTTTCCTTCTCCCAAAATTTCATCACATAAGTCTTTTGCTAATATATATATTTCTCCTAATTTCATATTACAGTTTTCATCTATTTCTATATCTTCTTTAAGTTTTGCTTCAACATATACAAAGTTTTTATTTACACATAATGCTAAGTTTGAAGGTAGTGTCCATGGTGTTGTTGTCCATGCTAATATATATTTATTTTCATCTACTTTAAATTTTGCTACACAAGTCATGTCATTTACATCTTTGTAACCTTGAGCTACCTCATGTGAAGATAATGCTGTACCACATCTTGGACAATATGGCATAACTTTATGTCCTTGATATATCAAATTTTTGTCCCACATTTGTTTTACTGCCCACCAAATAGATTCTATGTATTCATTATGGTAGGTTACATATGGGTTTTTCATATCAACCCAATAACCTATTTGGTCTGTCATTTTCTCCCATTGTGAAACATAGTTAAATACACTTGATTTACAATCTTTGATAAATTTCTCTACACCATATTCTTCTATTTGTGCTTTTCCAGATATTCCAAGTTTCTTTTCTATTTCAAGTTCTACTGGTAATCCTTGTGTATCCCATCCTGCTTTTCTAATTACTTTATAACCTTTCATTACTTTGTATCTTGGAATGATATCTTTCATTACTCTTGTTAAAATATGTCCAACATGTGGCTTTCCATTGGCTGTTGGTGGTCCATCATAAAATGTAAAGTATTCTCCATCTTGGTTTAATCTAAAATTTTTATCTATTATGTCTTTTTCTTTCCACATGTTTAGAACTTCTCTTTCCATTCCTGGAAAACCATTTGGTAATTCAACTTTTTTGTACATTTATATTCCCCCCTATACTATAATAATTAATAATGAATAATTAATAGTGAATAATTATTCATTTTTCATTATTCATCATTCATTATTCACTTTTAATTATTCATTATACAAATTCTTAAGCACTTTGTTTGTTATTTTCTATTACTTTTTTTCTTTTCTTTTTTGTTGTAGATTTTTGTTCTTTATTTTCATTTATAACTAATTTTGGCGATTCATGATTTAATACTGTTTCTTTAGTTATAATACATTTTTCAATTTTATTGTTTGAAGGAATATCAAACATAATGTCTCTCATTATTTCTTCTATAATTGAACGAAGTCCTCTTGCCCCTGTATTTCTTTCTATTGCTTTATTTACAATTGCTTGTAGTGCTCCATCTTCGAATTCTAGTTCTACTCCATCTAATTCTAATAATTTCTTATATTGTTTTACTAAGGCATTTTTTGGTTCTGTTACTATTTTTATAAGTGCTTCTTTGTTTAATTCTTTTAATGTCGTTACAATAGGTAACCTTCCTACAAATTCTGGAATTAACCCAAATTTTAATAAGTCTTGTGGTAAAAGTTCTTCATAAGCTTTATATTTATCAAATTCTTGATTACTATCTTTTTCTTGACCAAAACCTATTAGTTTCTTTCCTATTCTTTCGTTAATTATTTTGTCTAGTCCCTCAAATGCTCCTCCACATATAAATAATATATTTTCTGTATTTATTTGAATCAGTTCTTGATGAGGATGTTTTCTGCCTCCTTGAGGTGGAACTGATGCAATTGTTCCTTCTATGATTTTTAAAAGTGATTGCTGTACACCTTCTCCACTAACATCTCTTGTTATTGATGGATTTTCTGATTTTCTTGTTATTTTATCAATTTCATCAATATATACAATTCCTTGTTCAGCTTTTTCAACATCATAGTCTGCTGATTGAATTAGTTTTAATAGGATATTTTCTACATCCTCTCCAACATATCCTGCTTCTGTTAATGTTGTTGCATCTGCTATTGCAAATGGAACGTTTAAGATTTTAGCTAAGGTTTGTGCTAATAATGTTTTTCCACAACCTGTAGGACCTAATAATAATACATTACTTTTTTGTATTTCTACATCATCAATATCTTCTCTATTATTTATCCTTTTATAGTGATTATATACTGCTACAGATAAGGTTTTTTTTGCGTCTTCTTGACCAATTACATAATCATCTAAGATATTTTTTATCTCTTGAGGATTTGGTAATTCTTTTTTATCATCTTCTATGGTATATTGTATATCATCATATTCTAAATCATCTTCATCTAATATATTTCTACATACTCCAATACATTCATCACATATATACACTCCTGGTCCTGCTATAATTCGCTTTACTCCTGTTTGTGGTTTTCCACAAAAGGAACACTTAATATTTCTCTCTTTATTCTTTGGCATTAATCTGCCTCCTATTTATTATATTTTATTATTGTTTCTTTTGATTTAATTTTTATACTATATTTCCTTTGTTTTTACATTATAATATTTAATTTAAGTGCATATTGCAACATATCCATATAATTTTACTATCTACAATTTAAATTATTGTCTTTCCATTATTCCATCTATTAATCCATATTTTAATGCTTCTTCTGCTGTCATATAATTATCTCTTTCTGTATCTTTATTAATTACATCTAATGGTTGACCTGTTCTTTCACTTAGTATTTTGTTTAACTTTTCTCTAGTTCTTACCATGTGATCTGCATGTATTTTTATTTCTGTTGTTTGTCCTTGTATTCCACCACCCATTATTAAAGGTTGATGGATTAAAATTTCTGAGTTTGGTGTTGCATAACGTTTTCCTTTTGTACCTGAAGCTAATAATACTGCTCCCATACTTGCTGCCATTCCTATACATATTGTTGATACTGGGCATTTTATATAATTTATTGTGTCATATATAGCCATACCTGCTGTTATTGACCCTCCTGGACTATTTATGTATAAGTAAATTTCTTTATCTGGATCTTCTGCTTCTAAAAATAATAGTTCTGCAACTATTACATTTGCACTTGCTTGATCAACCTCTTCTCCTAAAAATATTATTCTATCTTTTAATAGTCTTGAATATATATCATATGATCTTTCACCTTTATTTGTTTGTTCAATTACATATGGTATTAATGTATTTTTTTCGTTTAACATTAAACTTTCCTCCCTTGTTATAATTTGTTCCATTTTATTTTATTTTATTTTTGCATTGTCAACAATGAATTTTACAACTTTTTCATTTACTATAAAACTCTTAATATAGTTCATAAATTGTTCATTTTGTTTTAATTCCTCTGGTGTTTTCCCATAAGCTCCTGCCATTTCTGTAACTTTTGTATTAATAGCATCATCATCTGCTTCTATATTTTCTTCTTTTACGATTGCTTCTAATACTAATCTATTCTTTACAGATATTCTAGCTTGTTCTTCATTCTCTTTTCTGAATTCTTCCATTGTCTTTCCTACCATTTGTAGGTAATTATCTAAGTTCATTCCTTGATATTGTAATCTTGTTTCAACATCTTTTACCATATTGTCTACTTCTGTTTCAATCATTCCTGATGGAATATCAACTTCTGCACCATCACATACAACCTTTATTGCTTCATCTTCTGTTTCATATTTCGCTCTATTAGTATTTTCATTTTCTAATTTTTCTTTGATACTAGCTTTTAATTCTTTTAGTGTATCGAATTCACTTGTATCTTTTGCAAATTCATCATTAATTTCTGGTATTTCCTTCTTCTTTATTTCATGCACTTTAACCTTAAATGTTGCATCTTTTCCTTTTAATTCTTCTGAAAAATATTCTTCAGGGAATTTAACATTTATGTCTTTTTCTTCATCTATCTTCATTCCAACCATTTGATCTTCAAATCCTGGAATAAATGTATTACTTCCTATTTCTAGTTCATACCCTTCAGCTTTTCCACCTTCAAAAGCTTTTCCATCAACAAATCCCTCAAAGTCCATTACAACTGTATCTTTATTTTCTACTGGTCTATCTTCTACTACAACTAATCTTGAATTTCTTTCTGCCATTGAATTTAATTCTTTATTAATATCTTCGTCAGATACAGTGTACTCTATTTTCTTAATTTGTATTCCTTTATATTTTCCAAGTTTTACTTCTGGTTTTGTTTGAATAATTGCTGTAAAGATTAAATCTTTTCCTTTTTCCATTTGTTTAACTTCAATTTCTGGTTTACTTACAGGTTCAATATTGTTTGTTTTTATTTCTTCTTCAAATACTGGTGGAACTATTTCATTGAAAGCATCTTCATAAAATATCTCTGTTCCATACATTTTTTCAGCCATTTCAAATGGTGCTTTTCCTTTTCTAAATCCTGGTATATTAAAGTATTTTGAACTTTTAGCATACACTGTTTTTATAGCTTTATCAAATTTTTCTGCTTCTATTGTAAATTCTAATTTTAATTCATTTGCGTTTTCTGTTTTTTCGAATTTCATGCTCATTTTTTAATCTTCCTCTCTACTTTTTTAATTTTAATGTTATTATTATATCTACTTTTTTGTGCAGTGTCAATAGTTTAGTTGTTCTATTTCAATATTGCCTTACCCATTCTTCTATATTATAAAATATATTATAGAAATTTGGTGTTACTTTTCCTTTTAAATCTTGTGTATATATTACCGTACCTCTATTAAAATATAAACTAATATATGGTCTTTCTTCTTCTATTAATCTTATTAATTGTTTATATTTATTTTGTAGTTCACTAGCATTATCTGATAAATCTGCAATTTCTCTTAAAAGTTCACTGACTTCTGTATCTTCAAATTGTGATAAATTTCCATTTCCTATATAACTTGTTAAATCTGGACTAATTCCTATTACTTTACCTGTTAAAATCATATCATAATTTTTGTTTTCTAAATATTTTGCATATTGTGTTGAATTTGCTCTTATTATATTTACAATTATTCCTGTTTCTGCTAATTGTTTTTCAATTTCTTCTGCTACTGCTACTCTTTTTGCATTACCAGAATCTACTACTAAATTTATTCTCGCTTTTATGGTTGAGCCTTCTACCTGTTTCTGCCAAATTCCACTTACTAGCTCCCAGCCTCCATTTTCTAATAATTCTTTAGATTTATTTGTGTTATAGCTAGAGCTTACTTTTTCTACTTTATATAAGTAATTTGATGTACTTACTGGAAAGTCTGCAACATAATATTTATTTTCATATACTGAAGTAACTATATTTGATTTATCTATTGCATAATTTATTGCTCTTCTTAATTCTGCATTTTTTAATATTGTACTTGAACAATTAAGTGCTAGATAATCATATTCTCTTCCTATATATTCTGCTATGTGATATCCCATTGTTCCTATATAATCTTCATAATTTAAACTTTGCGTTGTCATCAAATCTAAGTTTCCTAGTTTAAAAGCATTATATGCTTCTCCTGCTGATGTATATAGTTTTACTAAAATAGTTTCTAAGGACAAACTTTTTCCTTCTGATAGCCCCCACCAATTATCGTTCTTTTTTAATTCTATCTCTGTTGGAGTTATATTTCCAATTATATATTTTCCTGTTCCTGATGCATTATTATTTTTAGAACTTGTTGCAATTGGTTCATTTTCATAATACAAAGATGACATTATTGGAAAAGTTAGATTATATTCAAAAAAAGGTATCTTATTATCTATAGTTATCTTAACAGTATAAGTGCTTAATGTTTCTACATTTATTATATGTTCTACATTAGAATAATAGATTGAATTTGTTCCAAGTGCTTTAATTTGTTCTATTGTGAATTTTACATCATTAGCTGTAACTTGTCCTCCTTTATGCCATCTAACTCCTTCTTTTAAAACTACTACATAAGCAGTATCACTTAAATTAATCCATTCTTTTGCTAAACAATTCTCGATTTGATAATCTTCTGTAACTGATAACATAGGTTCATATATCAATTTAGATATATCTTGTACATTTTGATTATTACTTATTATTGGATTAATTGTATCTAAGTTTATTGCCGAAACCCTTAAAGTAGTTATATTTGTTAAATTATTATCTTCTTTTGATTGAGTTGTCTCCTCTACAGTTTCTTTATCATTACCTTTTTTGTTTAAATATATGGCATATATAATTAATGCTATTACAAATACTACAAATACATATTTTAAAAAATTGTATTTCTTCATAATTAATTCCTTTCTAGAAATCATTATCTCCTTTATTTTATATCACATATTCTATATTATTTTCCATTTTTATGCAATATATAAATATAATAAAATATAAAAAGTGGCTTCGCCACTCGGACGCCCAAAGGGCGCCCCTACATCACTCTACCATTTTGTAAATATTTATAAATATATAGAACTTTCCTATAATATTAATAAAGGGCACATGCAATGTGCCCCTACTATACAAGATTTTATATAAATTCAATATGGTAATTCTTTATTACATTTGTTCAAAGAATGCCTTATATGCTTCATATGCAGAGTATATATCATATTTGCTTGTTACTTCATATGGTGCATGCATTGATAATACTGCTACTCCACAGTCTATTACATCTACACCTTTGTCTGCTAGAATATAAGCTATTGTTCCTCCTCCTCCAGCATCTACTTTTCCTAATTCATCTATTTGATATAGTATATCATTACTTTCAAACAAGTTTCTTATTTTTGCAACAAATTCAGCTCCTGCATCTGATGAGCCTCCTTTTCCTCTTCCTCCTGTATATTTGTTTAATGAAACCCCATATCCTGCATAAGATACATTTTTTCTATCTGATACTGAAGCATATAATGGGTCATATGCTGTTCCTACATCAGCTGATAACATATTTGATGTACAGAATACTTTATTTAATAGATTTGGTCTATTTATTCCAAATTTTGTTAATAATTCTGCTATGAAATTATCAAATACTTGTGACTCCATTCCTGTATTTCCCATGCTTCCTATTTCCTCTTTATCTGATAATATTAATACTGACGTTTTTTCTGGTATTTCTTTCATATCTATTAATGCTCTTAATGCTGTATAACAACAAACTTTATCATCTTGACCATATGCTGCTACCATACTGCTATCAAACCCTAAACTTCTTGCTTTAAATGCTGGTACTAGTTCTAGTTCTGCACTTAAAAAGTCCTTTTCTGTTATTCCATATTTATCATTTAATAATTTTAATATGTTTAATTTTACTTTTTCTGATACAGTTTTATCTTTATATGGACGACTTCCTATTAATAAGTCTAAGTCTTCTCCTTCTATTCCAGTAGCTAATGTTTTTTTCATTTGCTCAGTTGCAAGATGTGGTAATAAATCTGTTATTGTAAATATTGGATCATTTTCATCTTCTCCTAAGTTTAATGTGACTTTTTCTCCATTTGTCTTTACTATTACTCCATGTATTGCAAGTGGAATAGTTGTCCATTGATATTTTTTTATTCCCCCATAATATTGAGTATTAAAATATACAAATCCTGCTTCTTCATATACTGGATTTGGTTTTAAATCTAATCTTGGTGAATCCATATGTGCACCAACTATGTTTAATCCATTTTCTAATCCTGATTTTCCTATAATTGCTGCATATACACTTTTTTCTCTATTTATATAATATATTTTATCTCCAACAGATACATTTTCTAAACTCTCAATATTTTTAAATCCATTTTTGTCTAATACTTCTTTTGCAAAGTTTGATACTTCTCTTTCTATTTTTGATTTGTTTAGAAAATACATGTATTCATCTGAAAATTTCATTATTAAATTAATTTTTTCGTCTGATGATTCCTCCCATCCACATTTTCTTACATCAAATAATTTTTCTTCTAATAATTTTCCTTCTGACTTTTGTTTTTCTTCCATTAATTTTCTTCCTTTCTTTTTTATCTTATTAATAATATAAACAATGGGCACAGAGTGGTGTCGTTTCTATGGGGTATTCCCCCAAACGGTGCCCCTACACATTAAATCTAAATAATACAATATCCCCATCTTGCATAATGTAGTCTTTTCCTTCTGAACGCATTAATCCTTTTTCTTTTGCTGTGTTTATTGAGCCACAGCTCACTAAGTCGTTAAAGGATACTATTTCTGCTCGTATGAATCCTCTTTGTATATCTGAGTGAATTTTTCCTGCTGCTACTGGTGCTTTTGTTCCTTTTTTTATTGTCCATGCTCTTACTTCTGGTTCTCCTGCTGTTAAAAATGACATTAATCCTAGTAAGTCATAACTTGCTTTTACTACTTTATCTAGCCCTGATTCTTCTAATCCTAAGGCTTCTAGCATTTCCTTTTTATCTTGTCCTTCTAATGAAGATAATTCTTCTTCTATCTTTACGCAAAGTGGTATAACTTGTGCTTTTTCTGAATTAGCATATTCTTTTACTTGTTTTACATATTGGTTAGTATCTGCATTTTCTAGCATTTCTTCTGATACATTTGCTATATATAGTATTGGCTTATTTGTTAATAAATATGTATCATTTATAATCGTCTTTTCTTCTTCAGAAAATTCTATAGTTCTTGCAGATTTCCCTTCTTCTAAAACTTTCTTTACTTTTTCTAATGTGTCTATTTCAAATTGATATTTTTTATCTGCTTTTAACATTTTTTTTGCTTTTTCTAATCTTTTATTTATTGTTTCTATATCGGCTAAAATTAATTCTAAATTAATTGTTTCAATATCTCTTAATGGGTTAATATTTCCTTCAACATGTACAATGTTTGAATCTTCAAAACAACGTACTACTTCGACTATACTATCAACTTCCCTTATATGTGATAAGAATTTATTTCCTAAACCTTCACCCTGACTTGCACCTTTTACTAATCCTGCAATATCAACAAATTCAATTATAGCATGTGTTGTTTTTTGTGGGTTATACATTTTAGTTAAGACATCCAATCTTTCATCTGGAACTGCAACTACCCCTATATTTGGTTCAATAGTACAAAATGGATAATTTGCACATTCTGCACCTGCATTTGTGATTGCATTAAACATTGTACTTTTCCCTACATTTGGAAGTCCTACTATTCCTATTTTCATCTCTTATATCAATCCTTTCAAATTATGTGTCTGTTTTTTTAGTTAATCCTAATTCCTTGAATATATCATTTTCTAAGTTATATATTTTACCTTTATATAACATATAGTATGATTTAACTCCAGCATCTGTAATAGAGTACATATCTTCTGCTTCTGGTCTAAATAATTCTTTTGCAGAATTATCTATTAATCCAAATTTTTCATTTTGCTCTACGACAATTAATTCGTATTCATTTATTAGTAATAAATTTCCTGTTGTTTTAGTTGGTTTAATATCTTTGTTATTTCTTTTATTTTCTTCTACTTCTTTTACTTTACAACCTATATCTGTATATTTTATATCAGATACTTTATCTCCATTTAAATTAAAGAATCCCCATAATTTATTTTGATTAACTGCTATAAGAGAATCAAAAAATATATATTGCTTTACAATATTTTTTACTGATGTATTATTATCATTATTGTTTTTATTATTATTTGAATCTTCTGTTTTTCTAGCACTTTGTGTAATATATGGAGATATATCTATACCTATATCATCATATTCTATATGTATAATAATTCTTTCGTCACTATCAATTACTCCATATTTATCATTACTTTTTACTAAATATAGTCCTTTGTCCTTATATATACTTTTTATTTCATCATAATTAACATTGATTTTTGTTTCTCCATCAATATAATCAATTCCTACCTTATCATATGCATTTGTTATTGTAAATTCTTTATTATATTCATCAAATTTAATATATGCATATCTTGTTCCTATAACTTCTGCGCCACTAGAATCTATAACTCCATATCTTTTATCAGAATTTTGTATTACTATTCTATCATATAATAATGCTTTTTGATTTTCGAAATCACTACTTATTCCGATAAATCCTAGGTTCTTCACTGCTTTGTCATATAATTCAAAAACATATGGTAAAGTTTGTATGTTTATAGTTTTTTTAGCAGAATCATATTGCACTTTTATATTGCATGCAATTTCAATCCCATCAGATATAACATATATATCTCCATTTACATCCCTTGCTGGCTCAGACATTGTATAATTTTTGTATTCTTCATTTGCATTTGGTTCTATTTTACTAATAATAGTAGAATTTAAAAACATTGAAGCTGTTTCTTGCTTATTCTCTACAAATACTTTATTTATATCTTCTGCTTCTATTTTATATTCTCCACTATGTGCTTCATATCCTACAAAACTTGCTATTCGTTTTACACTAAAATATACTTTATTTCCTTCTATTAAAAATATGGATGTATCCATTTGAGTTTGTTGTCCATCAACATATATTTTTACAGTTTCATCTATAGGTTTTATATCTTGTATTATCATCATTATTACTAAAATAATAAATAAAGTAATTATTATTGCTATTGTTACACCTATAATAGTACGATTATTATGTTCCTTTGGCTTATTCACTTTTAATTTACTATCTTCTTTTAAATCTTCAGCATGTAATCTCATTCTATTCACCTCTTTTATTTTTCATATCCATATTTTTTATAAAATTCATCTCTAAAATTTAATAAATTATCATTTTCGATTTCTATTCTAACTCTTTCCATCAATTTAGTCAAGAATCTTAAGTTATGAATTGATAATAATCTTACTCCCAAGATTTCCTTTTCTTTTACAAGATGCCTTATATATGCTCTTGTATAGTTTTTACAAGTATAGCAATCACATTCTTTATCTAATGGAGTAAAATCTTTTTCATAAGTTGCATTTCTAACTACTACCTTTCCACTCCAAGTTAATGCTGTTCCATTTCTTGCGATTCTAGTAGGTAATACACAGTCACACATATCTATACCTGCTATTGCTGCTTCTATTAAGTAATCTGGTGTTCCAACTCCCATCAAATATCTTGGTTTATTTTTTGGCATTAATGGTGCTGTGTAATTTAATATGTCTAAAAATTCTTCTTTAGGTTCTCCTACACTTATACCACCAATAGCATATCCTGGTAAATCTAATTCTATTAAGTCTTTTGCTGATTTTTCTCTTAAGTCTTTATAGAATCCACCTTGAATTATTCCAAATAATCCTTGCTTATCTTTTTTTGCGTGTGCCTCTTTACATCTTTTTGCCCATCTAGTAGTTCTTTCCATTGATTGTTTTGTGTATTCATAAGTTTCAGGATATTTTACACATTCATCAAAAGCCATTATTATATCTGCTCCTAAGGAGTTTTCAATTTCCATAATTTTCTCAGGAGAAAAAAAATGTTTACTTCCATCTAGATAAGATTTAAAATCTACTCCTTCTTCTGATATTGTTCTTAACTCTCCTAAGCTAAATACTTGAAATCCTCCACTATCTGTTAAAATTGGTCTATCCCATCTCATAAATTCATGTAGTCCACCTGCTTCTTCTACTAGCTTATGACCTGGTCTAAAGTATAAATGATATGTATTTGACAAAATTATTTGAGCCTCTACCATTTCTTTTAATTCTTCTGGTGTCATTGATTTAACAGTAGCCTGTGTTCCTACTGGCATAAATACTGGTGTATGAATATCTCCATGTGGAGTATGTATTACACCTCTTCTTGCTCCAGAGTTCTTATCGATATGTAATAATTCATATGTTATTGGTTGTTTCTCCATTTAATTCTCTCCCTATTTTTTCAATATTTTTAAGTAATTTCTTCGAAGAGTGGGCAAACGCAAGGCCTACCTCTACATTCTTTATTTCTAAAATCTAACCTCTATTTTTTAATAAATAAACATTGCATCTCCAAAACTAAAAAATCTATATTCTTGCTTTACAGCTTCATCGTAGGCCTTCATAATATATTCTTTTCCTGCAAGTGCTGAAACTAACATTATTAAAGTAGATTCTGGTAAATGAAAGTTTGTTATTAATCCATCTATACATTTAAATTTATAACCTGGATATATAAATATTTGTGTGTCTCCTTCATATGGCTTTACTAATCCTTTCTCATCTGCAATTGATTCTAAAACTCTACATGATGTTGTCCCAATTGCTATAACCCTTTTTCCATTTTTCTTAGCTTTATTAATCTCTTCTGCATCTTCTTGTTTAATGTAAAAATGTTCTGAGTGCATATCATGGTCTTCTATTTGTTCTACTTTTACAGGTCTGAAAGTTCCAATTCCAACATGTAATGTAACATTTGCAATTTCTATCCCCTTATCTTGTATTTTCTTTAATAGTTCTTCTGTAAAGTGTAATCCTGCTGTTGGTGCTGCTGCTGAACCTTCATATTTTGCATAAACAGTTTGATACCTTTTTTTGTCTTCTAATTTTTCTTTTATATATGGTGGCAATGGCATTAAACCTATTTTATCTAGTATTTCATTAAATATTCCATTATATGAAAATTTAACTTTTCTATTTCCATCATTAAGTAATTCTAAAATCTCTGCTTCTAGTAATCCATCACCAAAAGTTACTTTCGTTCCTACTGGTAATTTTCTTCCTGGTCTTACCATTACTTCCCAAATATCTTCTTCTATTCTGTGTAAAAGCAAAAATTCAATATTAGCTCCTGTTTCTTTTTTACCATATAAACGAGCTGGTATTACTTTTGTATTGTTTCTTACTAAACAATCTCCTGGTTGTAAATAATCCAATATATCTCTGAAAATTTTATGCTCTATAGTTTCTTTTTTTCTATCTAGAACCATTAATTTAGATTCATCTCTATTTTCTATTGGTGTTTGTGCTATTAATTCTTCTGGTAAATTATAATTAAATTCTGATACTTTCATTGTTATTCCTTTCTTGAGTTTCAAAATTGATTTTTATACTGTAGGGGCACATTGCATGTGCCCTTTTATCATTTCTATATATTCTTTTCTTCTATAAAATATCCTTTTATCTTTTCAATTAATGCTTTTATATGTTCTCCTAAATTTTCTGGTTCATAAAATTTCTCTTGTGTTAAATCTATTGATGTTTTAAAGCAACTATCATGTACAGGTTTCATTGAATATACTTCTTTACTTAGTCCTAACTTATTATTTATTCTACAATTCATGTAATCAATATACCATTTTTTTAAACCTTCTGTTTCACTTTCAACATAACCATATTTTTCGTAAGAATGTAATTCTGGTATATTGTTTTTACATTCGTTTTCTATTCTCTCTAAATTATGTAAAAATTCATGAACAAAAACCTCTTCTGGAAAAGTTTTAAATCTTGAATATGTATACAATAGCTCTGCACTCTCATTTGGAATTCTTATATTTGAAAAACCTATATCCTTTTTATATGTCATTCCTCCGAAGACCTATC
>CAPZDM010000012.1 GCA_948745425.1 uncultured Clostridia bacterium | reverse complement strand
CGATGTGGTGGTGTGAGAGGGAATAAATAAAATAATTATTTATTCTCTACTCGATAGAAAGATAATGGAGGTTAAAATGATTAGAGCAATAATAAAATTTTTTCTCAATCTATTTTTCTCAATCTATTTTAGAATAGAAAAACATGGAGAAGAAAATTTACCAGAAGGTGCATATATATTAGCACCAAAGCACTTAAGTAATTGGGATCCACCAGTAGTAGTAGCAAAAATGAAAAGAAATGATATATATATACTAGCAAAACAAGAATTATTCGTAAACAGGTTTGTAAAGTTTTTAGCAAAAAAAACAAAAGTATTACCTGTAAAAAGAGGAGCACATGATACAACAGTTATAAAACAAAGTATAAAAATATTAAGAGATAAAAATATACTTTTAATCTTCCCAGAAGGAACAAGAAATGGTATAGAAAAAAACGGTAAGATACATAGTGGAGCAGTTGTAATGGCAAATATGGCAAAAGTTCCAATAGTACCAGTAGGAATACAAGCAACATATAAACCATTCTCTAAAGTCATAATAAATTTTGGAAAACCAATACAACCAAAAGAAAACAAATTAGAAAAAGAAGAAATAGAAAATGTAGCAAATGATTTAATGGAGAATATGATTAAGTTGACAAATGAAAAAATATAAGATATAATATATAATTATTTAAAAGTGGACACGGTATACGTGTCCCTAAAAGTTTTTTATTGTATATAAAATTTTTGTAGGGGCACCGTTTGGGGGAATACCCCAGACTTGTGACACCACTGTGCCCTTTTGTAAAAAGTAGTATAATATATTTTGAAAGGAATGAATATAAAAAAAT
The DNA here is from genome assembly GCA_948745425.1 of uncultured Clostridia bacterium. GTDB lineage: Bacteria > Bacillota > Clostridia > TANB77 > CAG-508 > CAKPSH01. The sequence goes on along the minus strand of CAPZDM010000012.1, from coordinate 32,125 downwards.
GAGCAATGAAAAAATAAGAAACATAGCCATAATTGCACACGTAGACCATGGTAAAACAACATTAGTAGATCAATTATTAAGACAAAGTCATATATTTAGAGAAAATGAACAAGTAGAAGAAAGGGTTATGGACTCAAATGATATTGAAAAAGAAAGAGGAATAACAATACTTGCAAAAAACACATCTGTAATGTATGGAGACATAAAAATAAATATAGTTGATACACCTGGACATGCTGACTTTGGAGGAGAAGTTGAAAGAGTTTTAAAAACAGTAGATGGAGTATTGCTTTTAGTTGATGCTTTTGAAGGAACAATGCCTCAAACTAGGGAAGTTCTAAAAAAGTCATTATCATTAAACTTAAAACCAATAGTTGTAATAAATAAAATAGATAGGCCAGGAGCAGATCCTGCCAAAGTTTTAGATGAAGTTATAAGTCTATTTATAGAATTAGATGCAACAGACGAACAATTAGATTTCCCAGTAGTATATACATCTGCCAAATTAGGAATTGCAAAAAAAGATTTATCAGAAGCAGATGGAAATATGGATTGCCTATTTAAAACAATAGTTGACACAATAAAAGCACCAAACTGTAATGAAGAAGGTCCAATGCAAATGTTAGTATCTAATATTGACTATGATGATTATGTAGGAAGAATTGCAGTAGGTAGAGTAGAACGTGGTATAGTAAAAACAGGAATGCCAGTAGTGATATGTAAAAAGGAAGGCAAAACAGTAAATGGAAGAATAGTAAAAGTATATACACATGTTGGACTAAATAAAGAAGAAGTAGAAGAAGCAAAAGCAGGAGACATTATAGAGGTTTCTGGTATTGCAGATATTGGAATAGGGGAAACAATCTGTGATATTAATAATCCAGAAAAAATAGATTTTGTTGATATAGATGAGCCAACAGTTACAATGACATTTAGTGTAAATAACGGACCATTAGCAGGACGTGAAGGAGAATTTGTAACATCACGTCATATTAGAGATAGACTATATAAAGAACTTGAAAGAAATGTAAGTCTAAGAGTAAAAGAAACATCTCAGGCAGATTCATTTGAAGTAGCAGGACGTGGAGAATTACACTTATCTGTATTAATTGAAAATATGAGAAGAGAAGGATTTGAACTATTAGTATCTCGTCCAAGAGTTATTATAAAAGAAATAAATGGAGAAAAATGTGAACCTATTGAAAATTTAGTTGTAAATGTTCCAGATGATTGTATAGGTACAGTAATTGAAAAATTAGGTAGAAGAAAGGCAGAAATGGTAAATATGGAACCAGCAGAAGCAGGACATACAAGAGTAGAATTTAAAATTCCTGCAAGAGGACTAATTGGATACCGTTCTGAATTTATGACAGATACAAAAGGAAATGGAACAATGAATCATGTATTTGATTCTTATGCACCATATAAAGGTGATATAACATCAAGAGTAAGAGGAACAATAGTTGCATTTGAGCCAGGAACATCAATCACTTATGGATTATATAATGCACAAGACAAAGGAGAACTTTTCATAGGACCTGGAGTAGAAGTTTATGAAGGGATGATAGTTGGAATAAACTCTCGTTCAGAAGACTTAGCTATAAACGTATGTAAAGAAAAACACTTAACAAATACAAGAGCTTCTGGATCAGATGATGCATTACGTTTAGTACCACCAATTCAAATGTCACTAGAACAAGCTATAGAATTTATTCAAGATGATGAATTAGTAGAGGTAACACCAAAATCTATAAGATTAAGAAAGAAGATATTAAATAGTAAAGAAAGGGAACGTGCATCAAGAAATAAAATTGAAAAATAACAATTCTTTTTCAATTTACACTATAAGGTAATATAAATAAAATGAACAGACAAGAATTATTAAAAATAAAACAAGAAGCATTAAAAGAACATATTCCAATAATTATGGATGACACTTTAAATGTAATAGAAAAAACATTAAAAGATAAGAAAGTTAACAACTTATTAGAAATAGGAACTGCTGTAGGATATTCTGCAATATGCTTTAGCGAATTTTTATCAGAAAACGGTAAAATTGATACAATAGAACGTGATACAGAAAGAGTAAATGAAGCAAAAATAAATATAAAAAGAGCCGAAGTAGAAGGAAAGATAAATATATTAGAAGGTGATGCAGTAGAAATTTTACCAACATTAAATAATAAATATGATGTAATATTTATAGATGCAGCAAAAGGGAAATATACCTTCTTTTTAAATGAAGCATTAAGATTAATAAAACCTAATGGTATAATTTTTGCAGATAATATATTATATAAGGGATATGTAATGAGTGATTATAACAAGCATAAACAAAGAACAGCAGTAAGAAATTTAAGAGAATATATAAAAGAAATTACTGAAAATCCAAAATTAGAAACAGAAATATTAGAAGCAGGAGATGGATTAGCAATAAGTAAAATAAAATAGATTGCAATTTAAGCAATCTATTTTTAATATCATAATAAAAATACACAAGTCAAAAAAGCAAATTTCACAAATTTAAAGAGATATGATATAATAATGAACATGATAGGAGAGAGCGATGTATCGAATAGAAAATATAAAGATAAGGGAAAATTTAGAGAAGAAAGAATTAATAAAATATATCTGCAAAAAATACAGAATTAATATAAAAGATATATTATCTTGGCGAATATATAAAAAATCTATAGATGCAAGAAACAAAAATGATATATTTTATAATTATATAATAGATATAGAATCAAATAATAAAATAAAACATGCTAAAATAGTTGAAAAGGAAAAAATAGAACTCATAAATCTTAGTGATACTTCTATAAAAACTAGACCAATAATAATTGGAGCAGGGCCTGCTGGGGTATTTTGTGCTTTAACATTAGTACAAAATGGAATAAAGCCAATAATAATAGAACAAGGGAAAAAAGTAGAAGAAAGACAAAGAGATGTTGAAGAATTTAGAAAGAATGGAAAACTAAATACACAAAGTAATGTTCATTTTGGAGAAGGAGGAGCAGGGACTTTTTCAGACGGAAAATTAACATCACGGAGTAAATAATATTTATGCAAAAAAGGTAATACAGGAATTTTACAATTTTGGAGCACCAGAGCAAATCTTATATACAAGTAAACCACATATTGGAACAGATAACTTAATTGAAATAATTAAAAACATGAGAGAAGAAATAATTAGACTAGGTGGAGAATTCTTATTTAATGAAAAAGTCATAGATTTTGAAATAAAAGATGGAAAAATAGAAAAGATTATTACAGATAAAAGAGATATAGAAACAAATATAGTAGTATTAGCTATTGGGCATAGTGCTAGAGAAACCTTTTATAAATTATATGAAAGAAATATAGAAATGAAAAGAAAAAATTTCTCAGTTGGATTAAGAATCGAGCATTTACAAACTATGATAAATGAGTCTCAATATGGAACAAATACAAAATTAAAACTTCCGCCAGCAGAATATAAATTAGCATATCATGGAGAAAATGGACGTTCATGCTATACCTTTTGTATGTGTCCAGGAGGAGAGGTAATAGCCTCATCTAGTGAAAAAGGCACAATTGTGACAAATGGAATGAGTACATTTTCACGTAATGGAATTAATGCAAACAGTGCAATCCTAGTAAACATTACACCAGAAGATGTAGGAGAAGGAGAAAATCCTTTAAAGGGAATAGATTTTCAAAAGAAATTAGAAGAATCTGCCTTTAAATTAGGGGGAAGTAATTATTATGCACCAATCCAAAGAGTAGAAGACTTTATAAATAATATAAAATCTGATATAATAGGCGAAATAAAACCTACATATACACCAGGAGTTACATTATCGAATTTAAATGATATATTACCAGATTTTGTATCTAAAACTTTAAAAGAGGGAATAATATATTTTGATAAAAAAATTAAAGGATTTGCAAATCCTAATGCAATATTAACAGGAGTAGAAACAAGAAGTTCTTCTCCATTAACAATATTAAGAAATGAAAAATTACAATCTAACATAGAAGGAATATATCCTTGTGGAGAAGGTGCAGGCTATGCAGGAGGGATAACTTCAGCAGGAGCAGATGGAATAAGGTGTGCAGTAGAGATATGTAAAAATAGAGAGAAAGGTTGTTAATAAATATGGGAATCGACAAGAAAACAAAAAAAAGATTTAATATTATAGCTATAATATGTATAGTAGTATTTTGCATAACAATATCACCAAAGACACTACAAAACGATACATTTTATACAATAAAAATAGGAGAACACATTACTGAAACTAAAGCAATAGACATGGAGGATCAATTCTCTTGGCATAAAGACTTAAAATATACGTACCCTCATTGGTTATATGATACAGGTATATATTTAATATATAATGCAGGAGAAAACATAGCCACAAACATTGGAATAAACGCAGAAACAGGTGGAATGACAGCTATATATATATCAACAATGATTTTAGCATCAATATTAGGAATATTAATATATAAAACAAATGTTAAAATAAACAAAAATCATATAGTATCATTTTTCTTAAGTTTAGGAGTTATATATCTACTAAGAAACTTTATAGCAGCAAGAGCTCAATTAGTATCATATATATTATTTACATTAGAAATACTATTCATAGAACAATTTTTAAATACAAAAAAGAAGAGATATGCAATTGGACTATTTATAATAGCCACACTAATAGCAAATTGTCATGCGGCAGTATGGTATTTATTCTTTATACTAGCATTACCATATATAGGAGAAGCATTATTAATAAAATTAATGGAGTCAAATTTATCATATAGAACAAAAAGAATAATGACTAATTTTAAAATAAAAAGATTAGAAAAAACACTTAAAAATATACAAGGAGAAAACAAAAGGAATAAAGTAAATGATAAAATAGAAAAACTAAAAAGCCAAAAAGAAGAATTAGATGAAAAAATAATTAAAAGTAGTGTAGCAATCAAAAAAATGGAAGAAAAATCATTAAGAATCAAAATAGTAAGAAGATCTAATATAAAATGGTTAATATTGGTATTAGCAATTTGTTTATTTTCAGGATTACTTACACCACAAACAAGCTTTGAACCTTATACACATATGATTAAATTATTAAGTGGAAATACAACTGCAAGTATATCAGAACATCTTCCAATAGTATTAATAGACTCTATGGATGCTTTAATAGTTTTAACAATAATTTTAACCTTATTGATATTTACAGATACAAAAGTAACATTTAAAGACTTGTTTATGTTAGGTGGATTGACTATATTAATGCTAATGTCTAGAAGACAGGTATCAATGTTAGTATTAATAGGAGTATATTCTCTAAATAGAATAATAATAGACTTTATAAACAAATATGATAAAGAAGGTATAGAAAATAAAATAATAAGAGAATTAGTAAAGCCATATGCAACATTAGTAATAAGTCTAGTTTTAATACTTTGTGGTATAACATTTTATCGTCCTAAAATAGATGATAAATATGTAAATGATGCTTTATATCCAGTACAAGCAAGTGAATTCATCTTAAATAATCTTAATGTTGATGATATAAGACTATACAATAACTATAATTTTGGTAGTTATTTGTTATACAAGGATATACCAGTATTTATAGATTCAAGATGTGATTTATATAGTCCAGAATTTAATGAAAAGGACATTTTCTATGACGCATTAAATATTGCAAGTTTAGGAGTATATTATGAAGACAAATTTGAGGAATATGGAATAACACATATAATAACAAATGCAGATAGTAAATTAAAAATGTTATTAGAAAAAGATAATAATTATACAGATATATATCAGGATGATTATTTTTGGATTTTCCAAAGAAATATATTAGTTGAAAAATAATTTTTACAATTATTTTCCAACATAAATTTTTATATAGAAAGGCATAGGATAAAAATGGATACATATATAGTAGATGAAGAAAAAGCAGGTATTAGAATAGATAAAGCAATAGGATTAATAGAAGACAAATTATCAAGAGTTGCTATTCAAAGATTACTAGATGAAGGGAATATTTTAGTAAATGGAAAAACAACAAAGGCTTCATATAAGACAAAATTAGGAGATGGAATAACAATACAAAAAGAAACACCTAAAAAGGTTGATATAATTGCACAAGATATTCCTATTGAAGTTTTATATGAAGATGAAGATATAATAGTTGTAAATAAGCCAAAAGGAATAGTTGTACATCCAGCAAATGGAAATCCAAATGGAACACTAGTAAATGCAATAATGAATTTATGTGGTAATAGTCTCTCTGGTATAGGTGGAGAAATTAGGCCAGGAATAATACATAGATTAGACAAAGATACTTCAGGAGTATTAATTATTGCGAAAAATGACATTGCACATATTAATATTAGTAATCAAATAAAGAATAGACAAACTAAAAAAATATATATAGCATTAGTAAGAGGAGTGATAAAAGAAAACGAAGCAACCATAGATATGCCAATTGGAAGAAGCAAAAAGGACAGAAAAAAGATGGCAGTTACAAAGGATGGAAAAGAAGCAGTAACTCATTTTAAGGTATTAAAGAGATATGATAATTTTACGTTATTAGAGATAAAGATAGACACAGGAAGAACACATCAAATAAGAGTTCATATGTCTGAAATAGGACATCCAATAGTTGGAGACTATGTTTATTCAAACGGAAAAAATTCATTTAATGTAGAAGGACAAATGTTACATGCCAAACAGATTGAATTTGTACATCCAACGACAGGAAAAGATATGAAAATTGAAGCACCAATACCAAAATATTTTCAAAGAATAATAGATATTTGCGATACTAAAATAATAGAAGAATGTAGGGGCGATTATTAATCGCCCGCGATTCAAAGAAAATTTATTTATGAGGGAGGGCAAGATGCAAGAAGAAATACGTTTACAAAAATATCTAGCAGAATGTGGAATTGCATCAAGGAGAAAAGCAGAAGAATACATACAAGAAGGAAAAGTACAAGTAAATGGAACAAACGTTACAGAATTAGGAGTAAAAATAGACCCCAATAATGACATAGTATATTTCAATAATAAAAAAGTAATAAAGAAGAACGAAAATATATACATATTGTTAAATAAGCCAATAGGATATGTAACAACAACAAAAGACCAATTTAATAGACAAACAGTATTAGATTTAATAAGAGGAATTAATAAAAGAATTGTGCCAGTTGGAAGATTAGACATGTATACATCTGGAGCACTAATATTAACCAATGATGGGGATTTTACATATAAAGTAACACATCCAAGTCATGAGATAACGAAAACATATGTTGCTACATTAAGGGGAATTATTACAAATGAAGAAATTGAGAAATTAAGAAGTGGAGTAGAAATAGAAGACTATTTAACACGTCCTGCAAAAGTAAAAATATTAAAAACAGACACAGAAAGAAATATATCTAGAATAGAGATAACAATACATGAAGGTAAAAATAGACAAGTAAGGAAAATGTGTGAAGCGATTGGGAGAAATGTGATAGCATTACATAGAAGCAAGATAGGGAATATAACTGTAAAAGACTTAAAAATAGGAGAATGGAGATATCTAAATCAAACAGAAATAAGAACAGTAATAGGTTTTTAGAAAAAAATTAAAAAAAGCTATACAAAAAAATCAATTTATGGTATACTAACATAGAATTTTAAATAATTAAGAAGGAAGGATTAAAATGAAAAATTTAAGAAGAACAAAAATCACATGTACAATTGGACCAGCAGCAGAACCAGAAGAAATGTTAACAAAATTAATTAACACAGGGATGAATGTTGCAAGAATTAATTTCTCACATGGAGGATATGATGAGAATGCAGAAAAAATCGAAAGAATAAAAATGCTAAGAGAAAAATTAAATCAACCTATAGCTATGTGTCTAGACACTAAAGGACCTGAAATAAGAACAGGAAAACAAGAATCAGGAGACCAAAAAGTAGAAATTAAAGAAGGACAAACATTTACATTTGTTAACGAAGATATAATAGGAAATGAAACAAAAACATCAATAAGCTATAAAAACTTATACCAAGATGTTAAACCAGGTGCAAAAATTTTAGTTGATGATGGAGCTATTGAATTTGAAGTTCAAGAAGTAGTTGGAAAAGATGTAGTTTGCAAAGCTTTAAACGCAGGAATGTTAGGAAGTAGAAAAACAGTTAATATCCAAGGAGTTGTTATAAATTTACCAGCACTTGCAGCAAAAGATATAGAAGATATTACAAACGGAGCAAAAGTTGGATTTGATTATATATTTGCTTCATTTGTTAGAAGATTATCAGATGTTCAAGAAATAAGAAAATTATTAGATGAAAATGGTGGAGAAAAAATAGGAATTATTTCAAAAATAGAAAGCCAAGAAGGTATAGATAATTTTGAAGAAATATTAGAGGCATCAGACGGAATTATGGTTGCAAGAGGAGATATGGCAGTTGAAATACCATATTACAAAGTTCCAGCAGTTCAAAAACATTTTATTAAAAGATGTAATGAAGTGGGAAAACCAGTTATAACAGCAACACAAATGCTTGAATCAATGACAAAAAATCCACGTCCTACAAGAGCAGAAGTTAGTGATGTTGCAAATGCTGTATATGATAGAACAAGTGCAATAATGTTATCAGGAGAATCAGCAATGGGTGCTCATCCAGCACTTTGTGTTGACACAATGGTTAAAATATCAGAAGAAACAGAATCTAATGTAAACTATGAAAAAAGATTTTATGAAAATAGATATGATTCAGAAACAGCAGATGAAACAAAAACACTAGGATATACAACATGTGTTACAGCAGCAAATATTGGAGCAGATGCGATTATAGTATGCACAAAAGATGGAGAGGAAGCAAGAATGATAGGAGGTTTATCACCAGTATGTCCAATAATTGCTGTTACAGACGACAAGAAAACATATCATAAAATGTCTGTATATGGAGATGTATTCCCAGTTTATATGGAATCAAAAGAATGTGGTTGCAAAACAGTAGATTCTGCTATTGAACAATTAAAAGCTAAAGGAATATTAGAAGCAGGAGACAGATTAGTAGTAGCAGGTCATAGAAAAAATGATAATACAATTACATTAGGAAAGATAATAGATGTAAAATAATAAATAAACAAAAGACCTCAAATGAGGTCTTTTGTTTATTATACTGTAGGGGCATCGTTTGTGGGAATACCCTAGACTCGTGACACCACTGTGCCCCTTTATTTTTTCACATCCTTATTAACCTTTTTGTATAATCTAAATTTGATTGAGAGTTTTTTCTATAAGCAAGAGTATAAATATCTGTTGACCTAATATCTTTTTGTAATAAATTAAGTACTTTTTTATTTTTACATCTATAAGTAAAATGTTTTACTGATGTTATAATTCTTAACTTTTTATTAGACTTTGTTATAGTAGATAAAAGTGACTTACCAGCTTCAGTAAAACCTAAAACACGAATATAAGGAATATTTTCTTGAACAAAATTCATATCATCTTTTGTATAACCCAACAAAGCATAAAGCAAGATTCTTTGAATTCTAGTTCTAGTAAATCTCTTTGATTTTATTCTATTAATTAATTCTTCTAAAGTATTACAATTACAAGCAGCCTCTTTAATAGCATTTTCTAATCCTTCAGATACAGAAGGAAGTTTAGCAATATTTTCAATAGGCATACATCTAAGTAAAAATATAATTTCTCTTTCAAAATCTTGTAATCCAAGGGCATATTCACCAGAACGTAAAGCTTCCATTAATATTTCATAAGAAGATTGTGGCATCGATGAATACAATTTATCATATTCGTTATTACATACCATTTGACGTACAGCAGTTGCACTGGCAAAACCGTTATTATTTTCTAAAGAATTATATTCAGAAAACTGCCTTTTAATAGTCATAGGTTTTATTTTACAATTATTATTTTTTAATGCAATTAAATATTCGAGTCCAAGTGTATTATTAGGACAATTTAATATATTAGAATATTTTAGAATGTCATTTAAATATAAAAGTAAAGCATTTTCTCGAGCTTTTGGAAAGGAAATACCTTTTGATAATTCATGTTGCAATAATGCTTTAAATTCAGGAGGCTCATTTGATAAAACATTAGCAAATTCTGAAAGTGTTTCAATACTACCACATTCACTGCCAAATGATAAATGATTAACTACTTTTAAAGACTTTAGAATTTTAATTGCACCAGATGCAAAGCTTTCAGCACTAGATATACTATAAAGAACAGGTAATTCAATTACTAAGTCAATTCCATTTTTTAGTGCCATTTCAGTTCTTTTCCATTTATCAATTAATGCACAATCGCCTCTTTGAACATAATTCCCACTTAAAATCAAAACAGTACGTTTGGCATTAACAAGTTCTATAGATTTATGCAATTGATATAAATGACCATTATGGAAGGGATTATATTCTCCAATTATTCCTAAAACAGATTCCAATTATTTTAAACCTCCTTTACTAAAAAAAAGATTATTGATATAATATCATATAATTAGTAAAAATACAAGTTTTGTAATAAAAAACAAATAATATGAAAAAAACCAAGAAAAGAGGGGAAGATATATGGAAAAAGTAATTATTTATACAGATGGTGCATGCTCTGGAAACCCTGGACCAGGAGGATGGGGAACTATACTTATGTATAAAGAACATAAAAAAGAATTATCAGGTGGAACAAATGATACTACAAATAACATAATGGAAATTACAGCTGTATTAGAAGGATTAAAAGCACTAAAATCAGAATGTGAAGTAGAAATCTATAGTGATAGTGCATATGTGGTTAATGCATTTAATAATAACTGGATAGATACATGGAAAAATAATGGATGGAAGAATTCTAAAAAAGAAGAAGTAAAAAATAAAGAATTATGGCAAGAACTAGATATATTAGTGAAAAAATACAATGCAAAATTTATAAAAGTTAAAGGTCATAGTACAAATAAATATAATAATAGATGTGATGAATTAGCACGTAATGCAATAAAAGAGATATAGAAAGGATGATAAAAATGTACGAGATATTTGCAGATTTACATATTCATATTGGAAGAACAAAAAATAATAAACCAATTAAGATAACAGCTGCAAGAAGCTTAAACTTTGAAAATATTGCAAAAGAATGTGTAGAAAGAAAAGGAATAAATATTGCAGGAATTATAGATTGTGCATCTCCATATGTTATAGAAGATATAGAGGAATTCTTAAAAAATGGGGAAGCATACGAAATAGAAGATGGAGGGATAATTTATAAAGATAAGCTTTGTATAATTTTAGGAAGTGAAATAGAAACTTCTGAAGAAAGACCAGATGGAAAAAAGGGATGTGCACACAACTTATGTTATTTTCCACATTTAAAAGACATAAAAGCATTTTCAAAAGAGATGGAAAAACATATATCAAACATAACTTTAAGTTCACAAAGAGCAGATATTTCTGCATATGAATTAATTGATATAGTAGAGAAGTATAATGGAATATTAATACCTGCACATGTTTTTACACCACATAAAAGCTTTTATGGACATTGTACAGATAGATTAGAAAAAATATTTAGAGAAAAATTTAAAAAAGTAATTGCAATAGAATTAGGATTAAGTTCAGACACTTATCTAGCAGATCAAATATCGGAATTAGAAAATAAGACATTTCTAACAAATTCAGATGCACATTCATTACCTAAAATTGCAAGAGAATATAATAAATTACAAATTAAAGATATTAGTTTCAAAGAATTTTTAAAAGCATTAAAAAACCAAGATAACAGAAAAATATTATGTAATTATGGGCTGGATCCAAAACTTGGAAAATATCATAGAACATATTGTGAAATATGTGATAAAACAATAGAAGGAAAAATTCCAGTAACAAAATGTGATACTTGTGATAGTAAAAATATTACTATGGGAGTTTTAGATAGAATACAGATTATAAAGGACAAACAATCAAGTAGAAGTCCTATGTTTAGACCACCATATATATATCAAATTCCTTTAACATTTATACCAGGACTTGGAGCAAAGACTATAGAAAAACTTTTAAACCAATTTGGAACTGAAATGAATATACTCCATAAAATAAATCTTGATGATATAGAAGCAGTAGTAGGGGAAAAGACTGCAAGAGATATAATGAAAGGAAGAGAAGGAAAGCTAAAATTGGAAGCAGGAGGAGGAGGCATATATGGAAAAGTATGTAATGTGTAATCTCCAATACATAATATATAATTTATAATATTTAAACAATCATAAAATCTATTAATACTACATAAACATGTTTTAAGAACATAAAATATGAAAGGATGTAGTAAAAAATATGATTAACAAAAGAATATACAGAAGGAACCTAATAAGTAAAGCTATTATTGGTCATATAAGTAATAATATTACTGAATATATGGTTATGATTATAATATTCATAATAGGTATTATATTAGGAACAATGTATATAAATAAAACTGATTTAAGTCAAAAAGAGGAAATATCTGCATATGTAAATGACTTTGTAGAAGATATACAAAATGGAAGTAATATTGATTCAAACAAATTATTGAGAACATCAATATATAATAACTTATTAATTACAATATTATTATGGGTCTCAGGCTTAACTGTAATTGGAATGCCAATAGTTTATTTGATAGTATCAATTAAGGGATTTTGTGTAGGATATACTATATCATCAGTTATTGCAACATTAGGTATTACGCAAGGACTAAAATTTATTTTGTCAACAATGTTACTTCAAAATATAATTCTAATCCCAAGTATATTAGTACTAGCAGTTAGTGGAATAAAATTATATAAAGCTATAATGAAAGATAGACGAAGAGAAAATATAAAAGTTGAAATTATAAGATACACAATAATTGCAATATTTATTGGAATTATAAACATAATAGCTTCAATAGTTGAAACTTATGTATCAGCAAGCATTTTTAAAATTATGTTCACATAAATATATTTTAATTAATAGGAGATATAAATTCTGGTATCAATACACATATATAAAATTTTCACAGTTTTTATGTAAAATTTTAATAAAACTATTTACAATTTAAGTTTTATTTGATATAACATATATAAATTATGTAAAGGAAAAAATAGGGAGTGTGAAGTATGGAAAAGCAAATAAATAATTTTTTACAATTCATACAAAATGATAAGAAAGCTTCAGAAAATACATTACAATCATATCGAAGAGATATATTACAATATCAAAAGTATATTGAAGCAAATAAAATAAATTATGTAAAAGTAGATACAGAGGAAATATCAAAATATTTAGATTATATGAAAGAACTTGGAAAGAAAAGTTCAACAATCTCAAGAAGTCTTGCATCAATAAGAGCATTTTATCAATATTTATTAAGAAACAAAAAGATAAAAAAAGACCCAACTGAAGAAATACAATCACCTAAAATTGATAAAAGAGTTCCAACAGTATTATCTGCACAAGAAGTAGAGTTATTACTAGAACAACCTAAAAGTGTTGATTTAAAAGGTATTAGAGATAAAGCTATGTTAGAATTTGCATATGCTACTGGAATGAAAGTTACAGAAATTATATCATTAAATATAACAGATGTAGATTTTGGTGAGGGGCTTGTAATGTGCAAGACAGGAGACAAACAAAGAAATATTCCTTTAGGAAATCTTTCAAAGGAAGCTTTAAAAGATTATGTAGAAAATGCAAGACCAATACTTATTAAAGATGATAGTGTTACAGCATTATTTGTTAATACCAATGGGCAAAGATTAACAAGACAAGGATTTTGGAAAATAATAAAATACTATAAAGAACAAGCACATATAACAAAAGATATAACACCACATGTTTTAAGACATTCATTTGCAACACACTTATTACAAAATGGTGCAGATTTAAAATCTATACAATTAATGTTAGGTCATTCAGATATATCATCAACACAAGTTTATATGCAATTCCAAGATGAAAGTTTACAAAACATATATAAAAAAGCACATCCACGTGCATAATTAAATAACTTAGCAACATAGGGCAGATTTGTGCAATCTGCCCTAAAATACTAATTTATACTCGGAGGAAAAAATTGAGAAGAAAAGAAAATGAGATAAAAACTAATATAGCAAAACTAGAAGAAGAAATAGAAAAGAAAAAAAAATTACCAGAAGTAGAAAAGAAAAAAATATTTAGGAAATGCATAAGTAATATGATAATATTAATTGTAATATTAATATATTTAATTAGTTTACAAATAGGAGAACAAAATATAGAAACAGAAAGTTATATTACAATAATAAAAGTGTTTAGTATAATACTAATTATAGGAACAATAGTGATGTTTGAAATATCATATAAAACGAATAAAAACCAAATAATTTTACATAGTATAGAAATGCTAATTTTATCGTTCTTTACATTATTTCTAATATCAGGATACTCATTATACTATGGAAACTTTTATAAAATAACAATAACAGCAATGATTACAAGTGGAATATACTATATACTAAAATGTATATTAATAATAAGAAACTCAAAAAGAAAATATCATAAAAGTCAAAATGATATAAAAACTATAGTTGCAAAATAGTTAAATATATATTATAATATGAAATATGAAAGATAGCGAAGCAAATCTTGCATATTTCATATTAGATATATATTTAACGCAAAAACCTGAAAAATTTACGGAGTAAATTTTGCTGGCTTTAGTTAAATATAGTATGAAGTTAAAAAGAGATAGCGAAGCAAATCTTGCATATTTCATATTAGATATATATTTAACGCAAAAACCTGAAAAATTTACGGAGTAAATTTTGCTGGCTTTAGTTAAATATAGTATGAAGTTAAAAAGAGATAGCGAAGCAAATCTTGCATATTTCAGCCAAGCAAAACTTATTAAGGAGTGATTAAAAATGATGGTAAAACCAACTGTAACAGAATTATTAAAAAAAGTAGATAATAGATTTGGACTAGTAATAGTAACAGCCAAAAGAGCCAGACAATTATCAAATGGAGATATGCCTTTAACAAATAAAGTAGAAGACTCAAATGTAACATTAGCAGCAGTAGAAATAGCAGAAGGTAAGGTAGGCCCAAAATGTTAGTAATATTATCAGGAGTAGCAGGAGCTGGAAAAGATACAGTAAAAAGAGAAGTGGTAAGAAGATTAGACTACGTGGATACTTTTCCAACAGTTACAAGTAGACCAATAAGAGAAGGCGATATCCCAGGAGTTACATATATTTTTGTTACCGAAGAAAAATTTAAAGAAATGATAAAAAATGATGAATTATATGAATATGATATACATCATAATAATTATTATGGAGTTGCTAAAAAACCATTACAAGAAAAAATTACTAATGGGAAAGTAGCTATAATGGATGTAGATGTTAATGGTACAGAAAGTCTAGTAAAACAATTAAGCAAAACAATGAAGATTATTACAATATTTTTAAGAGTGCCTAAAGAAGAACTAAGAAAAAGATTAGAAACAAGAGAAGACAAGCCAAGTGAAGAAGAAATAGAATTAAGGCTAAGTAGATTTGAATATGAAGAATCTAAAATAAGTCAATATGACTATGTAATAGACAATACTAACCAAGAAGAAACAATAAAAAGAGTAATTAAAATAATCGAAGAAAACATTTAAAACTATTTTCTTCGATTATTTTTATATCTCAAAATTCATTGACAAAATGCATAAAAATATTATATAATTTTAATGTACCAAAATAGCAATTTGAAAGGAAAAATAGATGGATTTAATTAATATAGAAAACTTAACTTTTAGGTATGAATCTAGAGATGATGAAGATACTTTAAAAAATGTAAGCCTTTCTGTAAATGAAGGTGATTTTTTATGTATTGTTGGTGAAAATGGTTCAGGTAAAAGTACTTTAATTAAATGTATAGTTGGACTTAATAAAGTACCAGAAGGAAAAATTACATTAAAAGAAAAGCTAGGATATTTGCCACAAAAAACAGAAATACAAGCAAATTTTCCAGCATCTATCGAAGAAGTGGTATTAAGTGGAACTATATCAAATAATATTAAGAAGATATGGTACACAAAACAAGATAAAGAAAAAGCAAACGAGATTATGAAGGAACTTAACATTTATACTATTAGAAAAAAATGTTTTAGAGATTTATCTGGAGGTCAACAGCAAAGAGTTTTAATTGCAAGAGCAATGTGTGCAACAAATAATCTAATAGTATTAGATGAACCAACAAATGGGTTAGATCCTAGTATTGCAAGAAAAATATACTCAACTCTTAAAACTCTAAACAAAAAAAGAAATTTAACCATAGTTATGGTATCACATGATGTAGAAAGAGCAGTAAAATATGCAACAAGAGTTATAGAGATAGAAAAAGGAAAAGTAACATTTGATGGATTACCAGATAGATACAAAATAGTATAGAAAGGGATAATTAGATGATAAATACAATAATTGAAATGCTACAATATACATTTATTCAGAGAGCAATTTTAGTTGGAACATTAGTAAGTTTATGTGCTGCTCTTTTAGGTGTCAGTCTAGTATTAAAAAGATATGCAATGATAGGTGATGGATTATCTCATGTAGGTTTTGGTATTTTAGCAGTTGCATTAGCCATAGGCTGGAGTCCATTATTTGTATCTATACCAGTTGTAATAATAGCAGCAATATTATTACTTAAAATAGGTAATAACAGTAAAATTCAAAGTGATAGTGCTATTGGAATTATTGCTAGTAGTAGTTTAGCAATAGGGGTTGCAGTAACATCTGCAACCACTGGTATAAACACTGATGTATGGAACTATATGTTTGGAAGTATATTAGCAATGAGTGAAAGTGATGTAATATTGAGTGTAATTGTAAGTATTATTGTTGGAATATTATTTTTAATATATTATAGAAAGTTATTTGCAGTAACCTTTGATGAAAACTTTGCAAAAGCAAGTGGATTAAATGTAAAATGGTATACAAATATAATAGCAGTATTAACAGCAGTTATAATAGTAATAGGAATGAGAATGATGGGAACTATGCTTATAAGTAGTATAATTATATTTCCAGCATTAATTTCAATGCGATTATTTAAAACATTTAAGAAAGTAGTAATTTCATCTGGTGTAATTAGTATATTTTCATTCTTTATAGGGATTTATCTTTCATATATATATAATATTAGTACTGGAGCAATGATTGTAATTGTAAATTTAGTATTATTTATAGTATTTACTTTATTAGATCAGATTATATATAAATAAATATTTGTAATAAAATGGGAGAGGGTATTAAAATGGAAGAAAATATTGATGAAATAAAAGAATTAATCGAAAATAAAAAAATGAACAAACTACATGAGAAATTAGAATATATAAATTGTGCCGATTTCCCTGCTTTATTTGAAGAATTAAACAAAGAGCAAATTATTTTAATATATAGATTGTTATCAAAAGAGAGAGCAGCAGAAGTATTTGCAGAACTAGATTCAGATGTACAAGAGGATCTAATAAATTGCATAACAGATAAAGAATTACAAAATATAATAGATCAATTATTTATGGATGATGCAACAGACTTAATAGAAGAAATGCCTGCTAATGTTGTAAAACGTATTTTAAAAAATATTAACTCTGAAAACAGGAAAATAATAAACGAATTACTTAAATATTCAGATGATAGTGCTGGAAGCATTATGACAGTAGAATTTGTAGACCTTAAAGAAAATATGACAGTACAACAAGCCTTTGATAGAATAAAAAAAATAGGATTAAAAAAAGAAACAGTATACAATTGTTATGTAATAGATGCAAAAAGAAAACTTCTTGGAACAGTTGAACTTAAAGATTTATTAGTGGCAGAAAGAGATGAGCTAATAAAAGATATTATGGATACAAATACTCTTACAGTAACTACAGTTATGGACAAAGAAGAAGTTGCAAAAAAATTTGATAAATATAATTTTATTGCATTACCTGTAGTTGACAAAGAAGAAAGATTAGTAGGAATTATAACTATTGATGATGCTATTGATGTTATGCAAGATGAGGTAGCAGAAGACTTTGAAATAATGGCAGCTATGCAACCAACAGAAGATAGTTATTTCAAGACAAGCATATTCACACATTCAAGAAATAGAATAGTTTGGTTATTATTTTTAATGTTATCTTCAATAATAACAGGTTCAATTATTACGAAATATGAAGAAGCTTTTTCAGCTATACCATTATTAGTAGCATTTATACCAATGATAATGGGAACAGGAGGAAATTGTGGTTCTCAAAGTTCAACATTAATAATTCGTGGATTAGCAACAGACGAAATTAGAATAAAAGATTTTTTGAGAGTATGGTGGAAAGAGATAAGGGTATCTTTAATAGTTGGATTAATTTTAGCATTTGTAAATGGAGTTAGAATAATGGTACAATATCAAAATGTACAATTAGCATTTGTTGTAGGAATTACATTAGTAATAACAGCAATGATTGCAAAATCCTTAGGTTGTATTTTACCAATATTAGCAAAAAAATTAAAGTTAGACCCAGCAATAATGGCAGCGCCACTAATAACCACAATAGTTGATACATGTTCAGTATTAGTATTCTTTAATGTTGCAGTCATAATAATGCAGATATAATTTTAGGGGCACGATTTACCGTGCTCCTAAAATTATATTATAATATTGTAGATGTTGTAACATATGTTTCATCTGGAGGATAAACATATTCATCTTTAGGCTTTTGAATCTCCTCAATACTTTGAATTTCAATCACTGGAATTTCTCCATGATAATTACCTTTTGTTACAGTTCCGAGTTATATTAACCCAACAGCCAGTTGAATATGATGAAGCTTTATCACAATGACATAAAAATCCTACAACTAAAGTTTGAAAATCAGAACTAATAATCATATCTCTTGCTAGAACAAACTGAGTATCATCAAAATCATAAACTCTATATACATAACCAGAAAAGCATATTTGTTGACCTACATAATTATCTATATTACTATGCACAGCTTTTAATACATTAGTATAATTACTAGGTGTTAAGTTATATACATTAGAATTACTAGTATTATCAGAAGAACCCTTAAAAAGTTTTATAATCGAAATACCAACAATAGATAACACAATTATTAATAATATAGTAAGAAATAATTTTAAGATAAAATTAGAATTAATTTTGAAATTACATATAAACATTAGAAAACTCCTTTTAAAATCCACTTTTTAAAATATTTATGAAAGATTAGAAAGATATATGACCACATTTTAAAAAATAGTATAGACTTTTTCATAGAAATGTTATAAAATACAAAGGTAAGTAGGAAGGAATGGTAAATATGATAATAGCAGAAAAAATTATATTTAGCATAATTGCTTTCTATCTGTTTATAATAATGTTTTTTAAGATGATTAAAAAAAATAATACAATATATATAGTGGTATTATTAATGCAAGCAATAGGTATCGCAGTAAATTTTATAGAGATAATATTTTCATTAAATATTAATATATTTATAAAAATACTAATATATTTAATATCAATAATAATTCCACTTGCAATTATTATAATGGAAATGAAAGGAAAAAGTTTAGAAGAAAAACTAAAATTGCTAATTATTAAAATAGCTTTAAAGTGTAATAATACTAAATATGCAAAAAAAGTTTTAATTGAGTTAATAAGCAAATATCCCAAAAGTTATAATGCACATAAACTTTTAGCAGAAGTTTATGAAAAAGAAGGTGGGATGAGAAAAGCGATAGATGAATATGTGATAGCAGTTGACTTAAATAAAAAGGATTATGATTCTTATTATAAAATATCATTTTTATTAAATGAATTAGATAAAAAAGAAGATGCAAAAGTAATGCTACAAAATTTACTATCAAAAAAGCCAGAATACTTAAAAGCAACAATATTACTAGGAGATATATGCTGTGACTTAGAACAATATAAAGAAGCATTAAATGTATATTCAAATGGACTAAGATATTCACCTAATGATTATGATTTATTATATAATATGGGAATTGTCTACACAATGTTAAATGATTTTCAAAATGCTAAAATGTGTTATGAAGAAGCAGCAATAATAAATAGCTTATTGTATAAAGCATATTACAATATTGCACAAATAAATTTATTCTCAAATGATTTAGATGAAGCAGAGCAATATTTTACAAGAACATTAGAAGATAAAGAGCTAGAAGCAGATGCATATTATAATTTAGGAAAAATATATATGTTAAGAGGAGACTATGAAAATGCAGTGAAATTTGTAAACTTAGCAATTCAACTAGACAACAACTATATAAAAATAGCAACAAATGAAACCATGTTTATACCAATACTAAGTAAATTCAATATACCAATAATAGACGAAGAAGACATAGAAAAAAAAGAAATAAGTTTAACACCAAAAGAACAAAAAGCAAAAGAGCACCTAGAAAACACCTACAACGTAGTAGATATGCTAAACATGGCGAAAACAAGAGTGGCAAGAAAAGAAAAACAAAAAGATGAGCAAGAAAAAGATTTAGGTGGAAGAGAGAAGTAATGATAATATTATAGCCACTCGTTAAGCGTGAAAAATTTACGGAGTAAATTTTGCTCGTTTCTACAAGAGTGGCAAGGAAAGAGAGAAATAAAGAAGATAGAGAAATAGACAGAGGAGGAAGAGAAAAATGACAATTTTACAATCAATCATATTAGGGATAGTACAAGGATTAACAGAACTTTTACCAATTTCAAGTTCAGCACACTTAAAATTACTACCATGGTTCTTTAATTGGGAGATGCCAGAAAGCTTTGACATAGCATTACACTTAGGAACATTATTTGCTATAACAATATTTTTCTTTAAAGACTGGTTACTATTAATTAAAGGAGGATATGAGCAAGCTTTTAAAAAGAAGAAATCTACAGAAGGAAAACTATTTTGGTACATAGTTATAGTTACAATACCAACTGGGATTTTAAGTTTAATACTAGATAAAGTTTCAGGATTAATATGTGACAAATTCGGAATAGAAATGATATTAATAGCAATAGCATTAATAGTGCTAGGAATAGTATTATATATAGTAGATAAAAAATCGTCATCAGAAACAAAACTTGAAAATATCACATTTAAGCAATCATTTTTAATAGGAATATCACAAGCTATAGCTGCTGCTTTTCCAGGAACATCAAGGTCAGGAATAACAATGACTGTTGCAAGAGCATTAAAAATAGATAGAGAAAGTGCAGCAAGATACTCATTTTTACTATCAACACCAATAATTCTAGCAGCAGTTTTAGTAAGTATTACTGACTTTGAATTTACACTAGCATTTTTCATGGGAGTTTTATTTAGCTTTCTATCAGGAATATTAGTTATAAAATTTTTATTAGACTATTTAAAGAAAGGAAGTTTCAAGATATTTGCTATATATAGAGTTATTCTTGGAATAATAGTAATATTATATTCAATTTTAGCTTAACAAATATTTATGTTAATATCCATATAAAAAACGTAGGGGCACGTTTCACCGTGCCTCTACAGAGGTTATAGACATAAATCAAAATGAAAGGATGATAATATGAAAATTACAGATGTAGACGAACTAAGAAATATTTCAAACAAAATAAGAAGGGGGATTATTGAAGGAGTGTATAATGCAAAATCTGGTCATCCAGGAGGATCACTTTCATGTTCTGATATTTTAACTGTATTATATTTTAATCAAATGAATATAAATCCAGAAAAACCAAAAGATGAAGCACGAGACAGATTTGTATTATCAAAAGGACATGCTGCTCCAGCTTTATATAGTACACTTGCAAATAGGGGATATTTTCCTAAGGAGGAATTAAAAACTTTAAGACATCTAGGAAGTAAATTACAAGGACATCCTGATATGAATAAAGTTCCAGGGGTTGATATGAGTACGGGTTCACTTGGTCAGGGATTATCTGTTGCAAATGGTATAGCTATGGCATCAAAATTAAAAAGTAATGGAATAAGAGTATATTGTTTGTTAGGAGATGGAGAAATACAAGAAGGTCAAGTATGGGAGGCAGCAATGACATCAACAAAACATAAATTAGATAATCTATGTGTTATTGTAGATAATAATAATTTACAAATTGATGGAACAATAAGTGATGTAAAAAGCCCATATCCAATAAGTAAAAAATTCGAAAGCTTTGGATTTTACGTTATAGAAGTAGAAGGAAACAATATAGAAGAATTAGTAAATGCTTTTCAAACAGCCAAAATGGTTAAAGATATGCCAACAGCAATCATAGCAAAAACAATAAAAGGTAAAGGTGTATCTTATATGGAAAATCAAGTTGGATGGCATGGAAAGGCACCAAATGAAGAACAGTACAAACAGGCAATTAGTGAATTTGAAATTTAATATTATTAAAACAAATTAATAAATACCATTTTTGACAAGAAAGGAAAGATCTAAAATGAATATAGAAAAGAAAATAGCCACAAGACAAAGTTATGGAGAAGCATTAGCTGAACTTGGAGAAAGAGATGAAAATATAGTAGTATTAGATGCAGATTTATCAGAAGCAACAAAAACATGTATATTTGCAAAAAAATTTCCAGATAGATTTTTTGAAATGGGAATATCAGAACAAGATATGTTATCTACAGCAGCTGGACTAGCAACAAGTGGGTTAACTCCATATACTAGCACTTTTGCTGTATTTGCAACAGGAAGAGCATATGACCAAATAAGAAATAGTATATGTTATCCAAAATTAAATGTTAAAATATGTGCAACACATGCGGGAGTTACAGTAGGAGAAGATGGAGCAACACATCAAATGCTAGAAGATATAAATTTAATGAGAGGTTTACCAAATATGAAAGTTATGAGTGTATCAGATGACACTCAAACAAGATGGGCAGTAGAAGAAATTTCGAAGATAAATGGTCCTGTATATTTAAGATTAGCAAGATATACAACACCAGTAATATATGATAAAAACCAAAAATTTGAATTTGGAAAAGGAATACAGATAGGAGATGGAACAGATGCAACTGTAATTGCAACAGGTATTTGTGTATCAGAAGCTATAATAGCACAGGAGCAACTACAAAAAGAAGGAATAAATATAAGAGTAGTAGATATTCATACAATAAAACCAATAGATAAAGAACTAATTGTAAAATGTGCAAAAGAGACAAAAAAGATAATAACAATAGAAGATCACAGTATAATAGGAGGATTAGGAACTGCTGTTTGTGAGGTGTTATCAGAAGAATATCCAACAAAAGTTATAAGAATGGGAGTAAATGATACATTTGGAACTTCTGCACCTGCAAAAGAGTTAGTAAGTTATTTTAAACTAGATTCAAAATCAATAATTGAAGAAATAAGGGTATAAAAAAATCATCCTTTCGGATGATTTTTTTATGATGATTTTTGACGTATTATAATTGCAATTCCAAGCAAAATTAATATAATTCCAATAGCACATAATACAATATTTATCATATCAGATAATGTTAAAGTATCTAATGAATTTTCAGAATTATTAGATACAACTGCTGAAGATGAGTTACTAGCTGTATTAGTACGAGTAGAATTGGAATTGGAATTAGAATTAGAACCACCATATGTAGTAGTATCATTAGACAAATCCATATCAACGCCTGAAGCATGTACAGTATACACATAACTAAATGCTAATAATAAAACTGAAATAATCAATAATATTTTTATAAACTTTTTTGTCAATAATATCATTCCTTTCCTAAGGTATAAAGCCAGTTAAAAGATATTTATTCTATAAATCTAAGGCTTTCTCAAGTTTTTTTTGATAATATAATAATATGATACACAAAAGAAAAATAAAAGTCAAGATATAAAATCAATTTTATAGTTGTATTAAATGATTAATAATGATATAATAGAACAAATTTAAAAGAAATAGAATAAGGAGTAAAGAAAAATGGGATTAAAGCTAGAAAATGTTAAGAAAAGTTATGGAGACAAAACAGTAGTAGATAATATTTCATTAGAAATAGATAAACCAAGTGTATTTGGGCTTCTTGGAACCAATGGAGCAGGAAAAACTACTACAATTAGAATGATATTAGGAATAATAAAAAAAGATTCTGGAGAAATAACTTGGAATGGTAAAACAGTAGAAAGAAAAAATGTTAATTTCGGATATTTACCAGAAGAAAGAGGAATATATCCAAAAACTAAAATTTATGAACAATTATTATATTTTGCTAGATTAAAAGGAATGGATAAAAAGGAAGCAGATATTTCTATAAAAAAATGGACAGAGAAACTAAAAGTTTCTGAATACTTAAATATGACAGCAGAAAAATTATCAAAAGGGAATCAACAAAAAATACAATTCATATCAGCAATATTACATGAACCAGAGTTAATAGTTCTAGATGAACCTTTTAGTGGATTAGATCCTGTAAATGCAGAACTATTAAAAAGTGTAATACTTGATTTAGTTAGTGAAGGAAAATATATAATAATGTCAAGTCATCAAATGACATCAATAGAAGAATTTTGTACAGATTTATTAATACTTAATAGGGGAAAAACAGTACTTAAAGGAAATTTAAAGGAAATAAAAGAAGGATATCCAGCAAATAGAATTAGTCTAAGTACAAAAGAGAATGTAGATAAATACATAAATGAGTTGAATTTAGAAATATATAATAGCAAAGATAATGACTATGAAATTAAAATTCAAAACGAAGAACAAGGATACAAATTATTTGATATATTAGCAAAGAACAATATTAAAGTATTAAAATTCGAAATAAAAAAACCATCATTAAATGATATATTTATAGAAAAAGTAGAGGAGGAGAAAATAAAATGAAAGATTTATTTACAGTAGCAACATTTACTATGAAAGATTTACTTAAAAGAAAATCTTTTATAATATCAAATATAGTAATATGGGTAATAATAATAGCATTATTTAATGTACCTAATATATTAAATATGATAAATGGTGATGATGATGCATCTTCAAAGGAAAAATTATTAATTGTTGATAACAATAATGTATTTGAAGGATCATTAGATATATTAAAAGAAAGCGAATTAGGATATGATTTACAAATATCAAATGATGAATTAAGTTTTGATAATATCAAAGAAAAAATTGAAAATGGAGACATAAACCAAGCAATAATTATTAAATCAGAAAGTGGAAACATAAACATAGAGTATATTGTTCAAAATTTACTTTATGTTAGTGAAGTTCCACAAGACATAGTAAGTTCTTTATCTACTATTTATACTAATCTACAAATTTCAAAATTAAATTTGACACCTCAACAATTACAAAGTATAACTCCAAATTTTAATTTTGAAATGAAACAAACAGAAACACAAGAAGTACAAGGAAATAATATTGTAATGATGCTATTATCTTTAGTTTTATTCTATGCAATATATTTCTGTGCATATCAAGTTTCCACATCTATAACAACAGAAAAAACATCAAAGATAATAGAAACATTAGTTACATCAACAAATCCAAGAACAATAGTATTAGGAAAAACCATAGGAATAGGAATTGTAGGATTAATACAAGTATTTGCAATGATAATAATAGCACTAATATCAAATAGTCTATTTTTAGAAGAAGGTATATTAGATAAATTAATTAGTATTGAAAACTTAACTCCTTTCTTACTAATTATGACATTAGTATATTTCTTATTGGGTTACTTTGCTTATGCTTTAATGTATGCATTAACAGGTTCTACAGTAAGCAAACCAGAAGATGTACAATCTGCAAATTCTCCTGTTGCAATTCTTGCAGTTATAGGATTTTATTTAGCATATTTCACTATGATGAATCCAACAAGTGACTTAAATGTATTTGCTTCAATTTTTCCATTATCCTCAGCATTTTGTATGCCATTTAGAATTATGATGGGAATAGCAACAACAAAAGACATAATTTTATCTATAGCAGTATTAATATTAACAATAATAGTAATTGCAAGAATATCAATTAAAATATATTCAAATGCAATATTAAATTATGGCTCAAAGATAAATTTAAAAGATATTTTTAAATTTTATAAACAAAATTAGAATTCAAAATTATGAAAATATCCATATAAGCTAGACAAAAGCCAAGCTGTGTAGTATAATTGCTATAATATAAATAAAAGGAAAGAGACTAAGCATGGGATTTTTTGATAAATTAAAACAAGGCTTAAGTAAAACTAAATCTTCTTTAGACGATAAAATGAATAATGTATTTAGTACTTTTAGAAAAGTAGATGAAGAATTACTTGAAGAATTAGAAGAAATATTAATAATGTCAGATATTGGAATTGAGACATCTACAGACATAGTAGCAAAGCTAAGAGAAAGAATAAAAAAAGAAAATATAAAAGATGCAGAAATGGTAAAAGAAGCATTAAGAGAAGAAATGGTAAAAATTTTATCAGAAAATGATAATGAGCTAAAATTAGAAACTAAACCTTCTGTAATATTAGTAGTTGGAGTAAATGGAGTTGGAAAAACAACATCAATAGGGAAAATTGCTAATAATCTAAAAAATGAAGGTAAAAAGGTAGTAATCGCAGCAGCAGATACATTTAGAGCAGCAGCAGTAGAACAACTCGAAATATGGGCAAATAGGGCAAACTGTGATATTATAAAAAGAAATGAAGGAACAGACCCAGCCTCTGTAATTTTTGATGCAATAAGAACTGCAAAAGAAAGTAATGCAGATGTTCTAATATGTGATACAGCAGGTAGGCTTCATAATAAAAAATACTTGATGGATGAGTTATTAAAAATAGAAAAGGTAATAGAAAAAGAACTTCCAGAAGCAACAAAAGAGGTTTTGCTAGTGCTAGATGCAACTACTGGACAAAATGCAATACAACAAGTAAAGGCTTTTAAAGAAACAACGCCTTTAACAGGAATTATTTTAACTAAGTTAGATGGAACAGCAAAAGGTGGAGTAGTACTGGGGATTGTTAATGAAAATAAGATACCAGTTAAGTTTATTGGAATTGGAGAACAGATAGATGATATGCAGAGGTTTGATCCTAATGACTTTGCAAAAGCAATAATATAATCTCAGAACAATATTTTTGAACTAATAAGAATAGAGAAGGGAGTTAAATATGGAGAAAGAAGAAGTAAAATCAGAAGTTAAAGAAAAGGAAAATAATATTAAGAGTAAAAAAGGAAGATGGAAAATAATTTTAGTATTAGTTGTAGCAATTATTTTTGCAATATATTCATATGTAAGCTATAGAGCTAAGTTTCTAGAAATATCAGAAATTGGTGAAGAATATATTGAAGTCTTTAATCAAAATAATATGTATTTAAAATATATATTATTAGTAAATTTTGCAGTTATATTTATAAGTGTTTTTATAACTAATATAATTATAAAAAGAGGCTTAAAGAAGTTTTTTGCACAAGAGGGAAAACAACTACCTAAATTAGCCAATAAAAGTATAGCTTTTATAATAGCCTTAATTGTATCAATTCTTACATCAGGATGGTTATTAAAAACAACAATGTCAGTTATAAATGCTACTCAATTTAATATAACAGACCCAATATTTAATTCAGATGTTAGCTTTTATATGTTCCAAAAACCATTTATAGAGATGATATTATACTACTTCATAGTTTTAATTATAGGTTTAACTATTTATACTGGAATATATTATATAATATCATTTAATATATTCTTTGAATCAATTGATGGAAAAATGCTAAGACAAAGTTCATTTATTAAGCAATTATTAACAAATGCAATGCTAATTATAATTGGTATAGCAATATTAGTTATTGTAAAGACACAAGGAATTATATTTAATAGTTTCTTAAATTTAAATGATAAAGAAGGAACATTAATAAATGGTGCAGGACTTACAGAAAGATATATAGAGGTATGGGGATATAGAATATTAGGGGTTGTAATGGTAGTGGCTGTATATATTGCCATAAAGGCATTTAATAGAAAACAATCAAGAAAAATAATAGCTAGTTTATTATCAGTACCAGCATATTTAGTAATAATGTTTATTGTAATGTTAGGATATCAAGTTATATATGTAAAACAAAATGAATTAGATAAACAAAAAGAATATATATCAAAAAATATAGAGTTTACTAAAACAGCTTATAATATTGATATAGAAGATATTGAGATAGAAAACACAGATACTTTATCATCTGAAGAAGCGAATAAATATCATAATGTAATTGAAAACATACCTATAGTGAACTCTGATATTGTTTTATCAACTTTAACAGAAAAGCAAGATAAAACAGGATATTATATTTATAATTATACAAGACCAACTTTGTATGACTCAAAATTAGCATATGTTTCAGCAAGAGAAATATCAAATGAAAGTAGAACAGATAATAACAAAACATATGAATATACACATGGGTATGGAGCAGTTGTTACCTCAGCGTCAAAAGTAGATGAAAGTGGAAATTTATTATATCTATCAAATGATTTTAATGATACAGATAAAATAAAACAACCAAGAATATATTATGGACTAAGAACAAATGATACAGTAGTTATAAATAAAAATTATAATGAAGTTGATTATCCTATAAATTCATCTCAAAATGCGCAAACAAAATATGAAGGAAATGGAGGAATAAAGGCTGAATTTATTGATAGATTAATTTTAGGCATTAATCAAAAAAAGCCAAAATTAGCATTTGAAGATAGTGACAGTTCAATTTTAATAAATAGAAATATAGTTGGAAGAGCACAAAAGGTTATGCCACATTTATTATATGATGATGAGCCATATTTAGTAATAACAGATTCAGGAGATTTAATTTGGGTATTAGATGCATATACGATATCTAACCAATATCCATATTCTCAATCAACTACTATTGAGCAAAATGGTGGAAGACACACATTAAACTATATAAGAAATTCTGTAAAAGTATTAATAAATGCTTATGATGGAAATATAGACTTTTACTTAACAGATAGAACAGACCCAATAGTAATGGCGTATAACAATATGTATCCAACGTTATTTAAGGATGCATCAGAAATTCCGGAAGATATATCAAAACAATTTGTATATTCTAGATTGCTATATTCAATACAATCAAATATATTAAGAATGTATCATAATGTATCAACAGATATATTATATAGAGGAGATGATGTATGGGAACCAGCAAAATATTCAACATCAACCACTACAACGGCTGGAGAAAGTATGTATCCATATTATACACTTTTAAAGACAACAGATTCAGATAAAGAAGAATTAGGTTTAGTATTACCATATACATTATATGGAAAACAAAGTATAACATCATACTTAGTTGGGACAGCTAATGGAACAGATACAAAATTAACAATGTATAAATTTTCTCAAGATAGTAATACATTAGGACCATTACAGCTAAACAATATGTTAAGCCAAAATAAGACAATATCAAGAGAAATATCTACTTTAAGTGTAACAGGTACTAGATTAATTAAAAATATGATAATAGTACCAATAGAAAATAAATTACTATATGTAGTACCAATATATCAACTTTCATTAAATGAAACACAAAGTACACCAATATTAAAGAAAGTAGTAGTAGCATCAGGAACTAAAGTGGCAATAGGTGATGATTTAGAAGAAGCATTAACAAATTTATTATCTTCAAAAAAATCTGTTGAAATTGAGGTTGAAAATACAGATACTGTAGAAGAATTAATAAACTCAATTATAAAGGCAAACCATAATTTATATGACTCAAGTAATATTACAAATTGGGAACAAATGGGAAAAGATATAACAAAATTACAAGATTTAATAAAACAGCTAGAAACTTTAAGAGAAGAAGAATCCAAAGATAAAGGAAAGGATACAACTGATAAAGACAATGATGGAAAAGATGATGACGAAGATGATAACAAAAATAATACAATAGAAGATAAATAAATAACACATCCTATGCATTTTGCATAGGATGTATTATTTATTAAAAAGTGTAAATGATAATGATAGGTGATTTAATTGGAATTTAATGAAAAATTATTAAAAGGATTGGAAAAGAATATTGAAAATTTAAATAATAATCTTACTGAAAATAAAATACTAGAATTAAGTGAGATTATAGGAAGTTGGAGAAAATTATTATTAAGAAGTTTTCTGTCTGGTATTTCAAAAGGAGTAGGGATAGGAATAGGATTTTCAATAGTTACAGCAATAATTATAATTATTCTTCAAAGAATAATTACTTTAAATATACCAGTTATTAGTCAATATATTGCTGATATTATAGAAATTGTACAACTAAATAAATAACGATTAAACTGGGTTTACATGAACAATTGCATCATAAATCTTATCTAATTTCTTTATATCATTTTCTAAATCGTCAGCTAATTTATGACTTTGAAATGTGGATATATTACCATCAACACATATTGTTATGAATACTATGTATTTATATCCAACAGGAGCAGAAGCTATTTCTTCAATAGCTTTTATATTGTCATATGTATGTGAAAGTTCTATAATCATATCTTTAGTAGTTTCATCAACAGATGTATCCATAAGGACATTATATGCTTCAAAAAAAATTTTACTTCCTGAGTAAAATATCCAAAGTGAAATTCCAATTCCAACGACTCCATCAACCCAATATATTCCATATAAACCAAATATAATAGACACTAATGTGCATATTGTCACAATACAATCGTTTTTATGATCTTGCATACTTGATTTAATTAAAATACTATCATGTAATTTGTATAATTTCCTAGTATAGAGAAATAGAGAAAATTTGACAATAATAGTAATAATACATACAATTATAAGAAACATAGAAAAGGTAAAATTGGAACCAAATATAAGGGAATTAGCAGAATCCCATAATAATTTAAAGGCTACAAATATCATAGATATACTTATAAACATTGAAAATAAATATTCAGCTTTACCATGTCCAAAATTATGGTCATTATCTTTAGGTGCTTTAGCTATTCTATTTCCAATAGTCGTCATGAAAGAGGCAAAAATGTCTCCAGCACTATTAGCAGCATCAGCAAGCATAGCTTGACTATGACAAATAAAACCAATTATAAACTTTATAGTTAGCAAGAAAATATTACCAGTAATTCCTACAATTCCAACACGTTTAATTGAATCTTCACGAGTCATATATTTTTAAACCCTCTTCCTTTAAAATATATCTATTTATGTAAAAATGTTTTTTCTACATATAATTTATTTGCAAAAGATTGGACAACATTCTTTAAAAGATACTTTTCTTCTGTCATATTATCATCATCAGTATATTGCTGACCTGCGAAAGTTAAAGCAGTAGCTTTTTCTAACGCAATACAAAATTCATCATAAGCATTATTTATTTTAGTAGTTTTAATTGCAAGATGAATAAGTTCATTTATATCATTTATACTATATATTTGTTTCAAAGTACAAATAACAAATAAAGTAGCAATATGTGTCTTTTTATATTTTTTCTTATTAGGTGCTTTTAAAAGACCAGCTTTAACATAGTTATTTATCATTGTTTTAGTGATTATCTTTTCGTCTTTATTCCCAATATAATTTTGTAAATAAGTTTCAAGTAAAGTAACAGTTTGGTCTAAGTATAAGTCTAAATTAGGTAGTTCATTCCATCTAGGAATATGAAAATTTGCTATATCATTTTTTTTATTATTACTATTATTAGTACTCATATATGATAAAACTCCTTTCAAAAGTTAAATTGTTATACACATTTTTCCGTCTTCAAAATGAATCTCTTTAGTCTCATAATTTCCATATAGGGAATAAGCATCTTCAATTTTGCCAGAAAAAACTTTTTCATCATCTTCAAAAATATCGACATCTAATAATCTAATTTCTTTAATTTGCATTATAAAAACCTCCATATATGTTTATGGGCGTCCGTGTGACCAAGCCACTTTTATTCTAAAATTCACAGCATACAAGAATTATATAATAAAAAATTAAGAAAATCAACTTTTTTTGAAAATGGGTATGTCAATCATTTTTGAAAATGTCCCAAAAATTTTTAAACATAAGCCCTAAAAAT
>CAPZDM010000011.1 GCA_948745425.1 uncultured Clostridia bacterium | reverse complement strand
TAGAGCTTAAAAATATTGAAATCTATGGGATTCCCCAGCGAAAAAAACTCATACACCAGATGAGACATAATTGCTATTACCTTTATTTTATGTTATAATATTTATAGAACTTCGATGTGAAGTAAAAGAAAGGAGATTATTAATCAATGACACAAGAAACACTATCTAAAATCCATGAAGAGTATCTAAATTCACTAAAATGTAGTAAAGATATTCTTAGTATTACAAAAAATCTTTATGAACGGTTGAGCGTTTTGGAGATTTGTGAAGAAGAGCAGCAACAGTTTGACTTATTTCTAGATGGTGTTCAAGGATGTATTAGGCACCGTGAACGAACCAATGAATTTACAAGTTTACTTGAAGGAATTACTACTACAATTGTTTATATTATTATTTTTATGAACAATTGTAAATCTAAAAACTGGGATACTAATATTAGAGCACGTAGAAAAGCTCTTGAAAAAGATCTTACTAAAGTACTTCAACATGCAATTGATTTATCTAATACTCATATTAAAGATCGTTTCGGAACTCGTATTGTACTATTAAATGATAAAGACTTTTCGACTCAACAAGTATTAAGTGAATTGAATGATATTTCCAATTCACTTCAATCTATCATTTGTGCTACAAATCGCAAGCTCAGAAATGAATTTTGTGAATTTATTTCTGATATAAAGAATCCTTTAATAAAACATCAAATAGATGTTATCTTAGGTCTTCCTTTTTCAGTAGATTCCTTCAAAGATTATGTAGCTAACCCTAAGGATAATGGATATCAATCAATTCATATGATTCTTCGGATTGACTCTACTTCCCAATACTTTGCTGGTGCAGAAATGGAATTCCAAATTCGTTCACAAGAAATGGATGAGAAAGCTGAGATAGGAGATTACAATCATTCTGAATATGATAAAAAATATGAAGCCATTGAAAATATATTTCATATTTCTAATAACAAAACTTTTAAATCTCTTAAAGTTATTGGTTTCACTTCATATGTACCAAACATTGGTGATGTGGATGGCATTGGCTCAGCGAAAATTATAATAAATCGCAGGGTATCATCTTCTCTTATCCCAACATATAAGTAGTTAGTTTCTTCCTTTCACTCCCGTGTGCATGCATGCGGGGGTTTTTCTACGAAGAACGGACGCACACTGTGCGCACCTACACTCAAAAATATAACTTTCCTATTATACAAAAAAATCAAAGATCCTAAGACCTTTGATTTTTAGAAGATTTTTTATTCAAAAAGAGGTCATGAAAATGACCTCTTTTATTTATTACTCAGCTGATTCTTCTGCATCAGGAGCTTCGTAAGCAGCAAGTATTGCGCTTTGAATTTTTTCCCTTGTTTCAGGGTTGATTGGATGAGCTATATCCTTGAAATCTCCGTTTGGAGTTTTTCTACTAGGCATAGCTATGAATAATCCGTTTTGGCTTTCAATAACTTTGATATCATGAATTACGAATTCGTTATCAAATGTTACAGAAGCAACAGCTTTCATTCTGTTTTCTGAATTTACTTTTCTTAAACGTACATCTGTTATTTGCATTTTGTGCACCGCCTTCCAAAGTTTTATTAAGTTTGTACATATAAAATTTATGTACAATATATTATTCGTCATTTTCCTTTTTTTTCCTTCTTATTTTTTATATTTTTTTACATTTCATATTATTTTGTAATTTATGTATATCAATAATCAAAAAAATTTGGATGCTTATACATCTTTAATCTCTTTTTCACATATTTTATTGAAAATTCATATAAAAGAGTATATAATATATTTATATTTTATAAAGAGAGTGGGTATTTATTGTGAAAGCTATTAATAGTTTAATTACATATAAAAATATTTATTTTATAGGTATTGGTGGAGTTAGTATGAGTGGTATTGCTCATACATTAAAATACTTTGGTTTTAATGTATCTGGTAGTGATGCTACTAATTCCAATATAATTCAAAATCTTATTAATTCTGGTATTCCTGTTCAAATAGGTAATAATCCAGATAATATAAAAAATATGGATTTAGTGGTTTATACTGCTGCTATTTCTAAAGATGACCCTGAACTCATTATGGCTCATAACCTTAATATACCTACTATGGAACGTGCAGTATTTTTGGGGCTACTTACAAAGTGCTTTAATGATACTATTACAATTTCAGGTACTCATGGAAAAACTACTACTACTTCTATGGTTTCTCTTTGTTTCTTGAAAGCAAATCTTAATCCAAGTATTCAAGTTGGAGCTTATTTAAAAAATATTTCAGGAAATTATGTGGTTGGAAATAGTGATTATTTTATATTGGAAGCATGTGAATATGTAGAAAGCTTTTTACACTTTTTTCCTAAGTCAGCTATTGTATTAAATATTGATAATGATCATTTGGATTATTTTAAAAATATAGATAATATTCAAAATGCATTTATTAAATATGTTAAACTCTTACCTTCTGATGGATTACTTGTAATAAATGCTGATGATAATCGTTGCTTGAGTCTAGTAAATGCTACTAGTGCTATGATTATTACTTATGGTATTAATAATGATGAGGCTGACTTCATTGCTAAAAATATTTTTTTTGATGATAATGGTTTTCCTGAATTTGATGTTTATAATAAAAATCAATTTTATTGTCATATAAAATTGTCTGTGCCTGGAAAACATAATGTATTAAATGCATTGGCTTGTATTTCTATGTGCTCTTACTATAATATTGATGTTGAAACTATAAAGTCTGCATTATTAGAATTTACTGGTGCTGATAGAAGGATGGAATTTAAGGGAAAATTTAATAATAATGTTACTGTTTTTGATGATTATGCTCATCATCCTACTGAAATAAAGGCTACAGCTTTAGCCTTAAAAAATAAGAAGTTTAATGAGTCTTGGGCTGTTTTTCAACCCCATACTTATAGTAGAACAAAAAATCTTTTAGAAGAATTTGCAGATGTTTTATTAAATTTTGATAATGTTATTATTACAGATATATATGCAGCTCGTGAAAAGAATAATTATGGTGTTTCTTCTAAAGATTTAGCTGATAAATTAAATTCGTTTGGAGGAAATGTTAAATATATTTCTGATTTTAATGATATTGTTTCTTATTTAAAGGAAAATGTAAAAGATAATGATATTGTTTTAACTATTGGCGCTGGTACTGTTACAGAGATTGGTACAATGTTAATAAAATAATTAATGATATAA
The DNA here is from genome assembly GCA_948745425.1 of uncultured Clostridia bacterium. Lineage (GTDB taxonomy): Bacteria > Bacillota > Clostridia > TANB77 > CAG-508 > CAKPSH01. Next base: position 31,309 of record CAPZDM010000011.1, on the reverse strand, counting down.
TAAATTCGGAAAATTATTTAAATGAAATTGAGTATAGAAAATGTTAAAAATCCATTTTTCATTTTACATCATTCATTTGTTTTACCATTATATCTGCAAATACTGCATATCCTTGAGTTGGATTTTGCACTAATACATGAGTTAGAGCTCCTATTAGTTTTCCATTTTGAATTATTGGACTTCCACTCATTCCTTGTATTATTCCTCCTGTTCTTTCTAATAGTTCCTCATCTGTTACTTTTAATAGCATACTTTTATTGTTTGAGTTATTATTTAAATATATCTTTTCTATTTCAACTTTATATTCTTTAGTTTTTCCCTCTTCTAAAGCACATATTAATGTTGCCTCTCCTGTTTTAATTTCATTTCTTAGTGCTATTTTAGTGCTCTGCGATGTGTTTACTTTCAATTCGTTTGCATTGTATAGTTTTCCATAAACCCCATAATAAGTATTTTTTGCAATTGTACCTATATCCTTTTGTCCTTCGACTATTCCTTGTATCCTACCTGTTTTTCCATTTTCTCCTTTTATAATAGATACTACATTTGTATTTGTAATTTTTCCGTCTGATATATCTATTAATTCTTCTGTGTCTACATCTAAGATTCCATGTCCTAGCATTGCAACGTTTCCTGTCTTTTCATCATAAAATGTTGCAGTACCAACTCCTGCTGCCGTATCTCTAACCCATAATCCTACTTTATAATTATTTTTATCTGTTTCTACTGGAGTTATATTGGTTTCTAATGTTTTATTATTATGAATGTAAGTAACTTTTATTTGTTTTCCTTTAGAATTATTTATAGATTGTACCATGTCTTCCGTTGATATTATTTCTTCATCATTTATTTTTGTTATTGTATCTCCTTCTTTTATTCCTGTATTTTCATATGGTTTATATGCTTGATTGTTTTGTCCATATATTTCAGACATTCCTACTACTAGTACACCGTTTGTATATAATTTCATTCCTATTAATTCACCTAATGGTACTACTTCTATATCTTCTATTATGTTTACTGATACTTCTTTTACTTGAATACCAAATAGATTTACTCCTACATTAATTGTTTCTTCTTTATTTGCATAATTTCCACTTGATGCTGGAATTGTTTCTTTATTATTAATTCCGTCAATATTATTGCTAGATACTTCAAGTGTATTTAAACTAACACCAAATATAGTATTTATATTTAGTTCTTCTTCTTTAAATAATATTATACTATCTGGAATATTTGTTATGTCACTTACATATATTAGAGCTATTAATAAAATACTAATTATTATTGATATAAATATATTCTTTTTAATTTTCATATGATTACCTCTTTTATAGGATAACCATTAATTTTTGTATTGATACATTTAAATAATAAAAAAATATATATCAATTAAATTTTTATTTGATTAAGATAATTTTTCTATTAATACTTTTTTTATTTTATCTTTTAATGTATTTTTGTACATAAATTTTTCTCCATAACTCTTTTTTATTGATTCATATGTTTCTCCATCTGCTATTTCTTCGGAGTAGTAATTTTCTATATCTTCTTTTGTGATAGTAATGTTGAGTTCTTCTTCTAAAGCCTGATAAATTAAATCTGTTCTTATAATTTCTTTAATATATTTCATAAATTCTTCTGCATATTTTTGATAGCTTTCATATCCATGTGCATCTTTAATATAATCATCTAAATTTTTATTTGATAATTGTGATCCTAACTTTTCACTAGTGTATAAATCTCCATAATATCCATTTAATAATTTTATAGGAATTTCAACTTTACTGTCTTCTATGATTTTATTAAAAATGGAGTCTATATCATTTTCATTAATTACTTTATTTTCAAGATAATTTTCAGGTAATTTTACATACTCTTTTACATCAATATTTAATTTGCCGTTTTTATAATAATCAAAATATGAAACATTTCCATTATCATATCTTAGAGTTTCTGTATTATCTTCTATTTCTTGAACTGTGTTTTCATATCCTGTTTTTTCTTTATTTTCTTTTGCTTCTGAGTTAGATATTATTAACATAATTACTATTATAAGTAAAAATAATAATAGCAATATAATTTTATTATTTCTTTTCATTATAACTTTCTCCTTTTAAAATTTTTTAAGGACAGACGTTTAGAAAATTGAGTTTTTAGTAAATCTCAATTTCTTCGTCTGCCCCCTATATGATTTTTTATTTATATATATTTTATTGCCCGTCTACCATTACTACTCCTGCATGTTTTGCTGTAATGGTATTTCCACTATTTCCTGTTACTTTATAAAAAAAGTTTTTTAGCACTTCTGCTACAGTTTGATTATTATTTACTACTCCTGCTGAGAACATATCCCCTTGCTTTAAGTATACTATTCCAGAGTCAAGTTCATCTTCTATTTGTGTTGTGTAAATTGAATAATATGTATTTTCCCCTATTGTTTGTGCATTAGAACTTGCTGATTTTTTACTTGGATTTTCATCTAAACGTCTTAATTCTAAATCTACTGTATATGTATTTCCTGTAGCAGTAATTGTTTCTATAAAATCATCATACGCATCTGGTGTTATTTTCCCTGTTTCTCGTACTCCATCTACAAATTCTACAGTAGCTGTTTGAACTGCTATTTGCGATATATCATCTGTTCTATCTGCTAATGTTATCATTGGAAATACAAATAATAGAATTGCTGCTAATATAATTGTTATAATAGTAATTAAAGAATCTCCCATTTAAATTCCCTCCTTTTTTATGCATTAAAGCAAAAGTATTAGTTCTTTATATAAATTATTTCTCTTTTTTTAGTATAACGGATTGTTCCATATACTAATAGACCTGTGTCTTGTTCATTTTCATCTTTAATGTATTCATTTCTATCAATTTGTACAATACATTCTGTAAAAGTTGCATTTTCATATTCTCCTAGTAATCCTTTACTATATAGAGATTTATGCTTTCCTGCTATGTAATTCTCATCAGTTTCATTTATTCCTGGATTTCTTAAACTAAAATTTGTACTCCCTCCATACATATCACAGTTTATTCTTTGCGTTATATTATTGTTTCGATATGTATTAGAGTTCAACCATGATGTATATACAAGCTCTTTTCTAGAGTTTGTTTCTCCTGTTGCATATATTTTTTTTATTATAGCATTTAAAGAATTTTCATCAAAGTTGTTCATAGTTGTTACTTTGGGTTGTAAACTATTTACTTTGGCTACTATATATTTATTTAGATAATTACATATTTCATTTTTTATGTTATCGCTTTTATCCTTTTCAGTTTGTGAAGCATTATAATATCTATCGTTCCAAAAGCAACTAGACACTTGTGATTCAGTGTCTAAATCAAATCTGGCTACCATTTTACCAGAGTCTATTATTGTAACTCCATATCCTTCTTCGGCATATCTATATATTGTTGGTATCATGTCTTGGAATTTTACTTTTCTGTTAGCTCCTTCACTCACATCTGCATTGTAATTTGTATATGTAGTTTTATCTATTGCAGAAAATATCATATCTGTAGTATCTTTTGCAAGGGAGGTCATTCGGAAAAATACTGTTAATGCTAATGAAAATACAAATACTGCAAAGAACATCTTTAGTACCTCTGCTACGTCTTCCATTCGACTCCCTCCTTTAAAATATATCTATTTGCTGTTTCTAGTAATCACTATAGAGTTTATATACCCTTCCTCATCCTTTTCATCCATTACTACATCATATCTTGCTGAAGTAACTATTGTTGCTGCTATTTGAGTAAGCGTTTTTGAATCAGTAGTTGCATTTATACTTGAATTACCTACTTTATCTTCTATTGTAACTGATACAATATGTTGGCTAGTCTTTAGGGCTGTTGCATTATTGGTAGATACTTCTTCTAATAAAGTTTTTATTGAAGAACCTTTTTGAGATCCTTGATATTTAGTAAATGTAGAATTAAATGATGTAGTAGCTTGATTACCACTTATTTCTGCAACTTGATCTCCAATGCCTTGTGATTGTTGTACTATCATCATTCCAATACTAATTAATACTATAACAATTAAAACAGCTCCTGCTATTAATAAAGCTTTTGATGCATTCTCCATTTTTATTCCTCCTTTGATATATTGATTTTAGTTCATTTTTGAGCTTTATTCTACATAAAGCAATATTAAAACCTATAATTCTACTAATATTATTATCGCATAATTTAAATTCAAAGTCAATAGAAACTTTTGGTTTTTAACCTATTAGTTCAAATACTAACTTATTAATTCTTCCATATGAATTGTAAGTTGTATCTGTACATTTAAACTCTAATACGTTAAAGTTTTTCACAAATCTTTCTGTCCCTAAGGAACTTATTGTTTCCATTGCATGTGTGACAATTTTGTATTCGTTTTCTGCACTTACCATTTGAATTTCAATTCTCATACAATATTTATCATCATCTATATAAACTCCATTTTCATCTTTCTCAATATTATATTTTTCATTATTATTAGTCGCATAATTTATTAGTGACCCAATATTTGTTCCATATATATTTTTTTCTTTATATTGCTCATATTCTAAGTTAAATTTTCTTACTTCATTTCTTTCTGTTCTATATTGAGATATTACTAACATAATTGGTGCAATAATAACAATTACCAAGATGATTAGTATAATAATTCCTTTTTTCATAATTATTCCTTTCGTTATTATTCATCTCTTAGCCCTTGTATTTGTATTGTAATTTTATCTACTCTACCTGAGGTAGAGTTAATTTCTACTTGACAAGAGAATTTATATTCTTTCTCATTTGCATGAGTAGGATCTCCCCTTAATTTATAATCATCTAAAAAAGTTGCTCTATTGAATTTATATATGTTTTGTTTTTGAGTTGAATATATAGTTCCTCCTCTTTCGTCTAATATATTTAATTCTATTTTTTCGTCATCTATAACTGTTGCCTTATTCCAATTTAATACTTGTTCTGTTAATGTTACTATATTCTCAGAATATATATATTTATTTGTACCAGTTGCATATTTTGTATATTGTGTATTAAATTCTACTACTTTTTGATGCTCACTTCTTTCTTGATAAGTTTCTACTAAAGTAAATACTCTTTGAAATGTATAAGCAAATATACTGAGTACTATTATACCAATTAGCACTTCTCCAGCTATTAATAACGCTTTTGATGCATTTTCCATTAATTATTATCCTCCATATGATGATCCTTTAATTTGTTCAAATTTAAGACTCTTTACTCTACCATATTCATCATATTTTACTTCTGAACATTTAAAGGTCTTTCTTTTAAAATCTGCTATTCCTGAATATTTAATTGTGTATTTAAGTATAGTTCCATTGTCACTAGTTGATTGTACAGTTTTTTCTTCTTCTGCTTTTGCTGATGATTTTAAAAGTCCATTTATTGGCTCTAAATTTTTGCTTAGGCTATATGTGCCTGGAGTAAATTCGAAGTCTAATGCTCCATATGTTGTTTTTTTCTTTTCTATTTCTTTAATATCATATCTTTTAGTAGATGTATTTAATGTATACATATATACTCTGTCTTGTATTGAATCATATTTTAATTGAAATGATATATCTACATAAAGTTCATCTCCTGGTGTTTTTTCTACATTGTTTATTTTGTTATTACTTATTGCTAAATTTAATATAGATATAACATCTGTACCATACATAGCAGTTTTATTAAATATAAGATATTGTCTATTGTATTCCTCTATTTCTTTTAATAATTCTACATCTTGTTTTGATTGTGCCATTTGTGTCATGCTATTGTATCCATATATAAATATTGAAATAATTATTATAGCTATAATCATTCCACCTGCCATTAGTAATGCCTTTGATGCATTTTCCATAGCACAATCCCTCCTTTTTCGTTAATCCTACATCATTCCTTGCATAGATGACATTGTAGATCCCATATTCATAAGACCTAATACTACTAACGGTGCAATTAAGTATCCTACAAATAGTATTATCATTGGTGCAAATCCAAATACTTTTCCTACTAAACCTTTTTTACTTATTAATTGTTCATTTGATTCTTTTCTTTTTTCTTTGTAATATTCTCTTTCTGTTTCTAATTCATCAAAGGCTTCTTTTATAGGTATTTTTTCTACAGCGGCTTGTAAACTTTCTACTATTCCTACAAATTTAGGGTATGTAGCGTCTTCTTTTAGTTCTTCTAAAGCTTCCCATGCTCCACTTTCATAGTTATTAACACATTTTGAAATTGGTACTCTAAAGATATTAGAATATCTTTCCATCCATTCTAGTATCATTTCAACATTTACCCTCTCAATTTTCATAAGCATAAGTATGATTGTTTGGAATTGCATTACTTCGTCTTCCATTTCTAATTCTCTTACCTTTTTTTGGAAAATTAATAATATATTAGGAAACATATATGCAATTACACAAAATCCCATTGCCATTAATACTTCATACCATTGAATTTGACTTTCTGCATTAATTGTTTTTAATTTTATATATACTCTTTGTGTTGCTTTATCTAACGTTTCATCATCTGCTTCTGCATAATAGTCTGTTAAAGATAGCTCAAGCCTAATTCTTTCTTTTGTTATACTGTTATTTCCTTTTAGTTTGTCTAATATTTTGTTATCAACTTCTAATATCTTTTGTCCTTTTCTTTTTTCAGTAGTAGACATCATCATTGAAGTTGTCCCATCTTCTAATAATACTTCTTCATAGACCCAATTGGTTGCCACATTATGTATATAATTGAATATAAATATTGATAGTATAAATGTTACTATTGCCATTACAATTTTGTTAACATACATCCATTCAATTTTTTGGGTTGAAGCTGAGTCTTTTAATAGTTTTGTAATTTTTGCATATTCTTTTGTTTTTTTCTTTGGCATAAATGCGTTTACAACTGTTTTAGTTATTGGTCTTTTATATAGTTTTTCTTGCCATGGATGCTCATTGTCCATTTCCATTATGTTATTTTTTGTTGTGTCTTTTACCTTTCTAATCATAACATAACATATGATAGTTAAAATTACTACTATTAATTCTGCCACTGTTCCTAGTTTTCCATTGTAAAAGGTTTCTACAAATGTAAAGTTTGAAATAGCCCATGATTTTAATGGTTCTAATAGTAAAACTGCAACTAATGCTATTACTGATAAACTTTGGAATACATAGTTTAATTTGTCTCTTTTTAATATTTCTAGTTGCATTTCTTGTGTAATGTTGTTTAAGTTTCTTAAGTATAGTGATGCACCTGAGTCTGATTTTCTGTCTCCAAATTCTTTTGTTAGATATGATAATCCTGCAAATTCTTTTAAATAACTATTTGGTGCAATATCATAGTATTTTTCTAGTTCTGTTTCAGGGTCATCTGCAATTAGTATTTCATATATTTTTTCTGCTTGTAAAGATACTTCTTGCTCATTTGTTTGTGCTACTTGATATATAGCTTCTTCTACCATGTTTGATTCATGGTATGCATGTCTTATTTCTGCAAAAAATTCTATTTGTTGTTTTAATAATAAATTGTCTAGTTTGTTTACATTTCCTTCTACTAAGGATTCGATTATAAAGATTTCAAATAGTAATAGGGTTACCATTAATAATGGATTACTTGATGATATTGCTATTATAAGGATTGTTAATGGTATTATCCATATAAGTGCCTTTGTTAAAGATGATGATGCTTGTCTTCTAGTTTGATATTCATCTTGAATATTTATTATTTCTAGTCTTCTTCTAATTTTTAAAAGATATCTTTTTAATCCTGGAATTTTTAAATATATTGTATATAATTTCATGTATAAGACATCTAATGAAAATTTACTTGTTTTTGTTCCTTGTTTTAATTGTCTTGCAAGCTTTTTATCGCCTTTATCTAGTTTTCTCATTAATGATATATATGCTAAAACTATAAATCCCAAAATGGCACTAGATACAATTAGTATGAATTTCAAAGTATTAGTTGACATCTTTAATTAGGCCCTCCTCTCTTAAGTTTTTATTTGCTTGTTCTTGTTTTCTTTGCTTTACTTCCCCAGTTTCTTTCTATGAATGCATCAAATTCTTCTATATCTGTTTCATCCATGTTTATACGCATTTCTTGTATATTCTTGTCTGATATTTTGTTAGTTATCACATATCCATCTCCTCTATATTCCATTATGTTTACATAGTCATAGGTTTGTCTGTCTGTAACATTTTGGAAATAGTTTGTTGCATTGTCCATAAATTTTTCTATTTTTCCTTCTAATGTTTTTTCTTTTCTATAATCTCTTGTATATGGGTTTGCATTTTCTATTGGAACACATTCTGTTACTCTTTCTATGTATCTTCTTCCTCTAAAGTCTTTTACTAGATGAATATCAAAGTTTAATACTTGTATAACTTGCTCTTCTGCTGTTTTTTCGTCTTTGAATACTCCTGTTCTTAACATTGAGTTTCTTAGCGCTGTAACTAAGTTTGGAAAGGTTTTTGCATGGTGTGTAAATAATGTAAATTTTGAAGCAACTTGGGCAGCTTGTATCATCCAAGATGCTACAGGGTCTGTTGCAACCTCTCCTATGATGTTAACAGAACCATCTGTCTTTTTTTGTACATCAAGTCCTTCTTGTCCTGAAACTGTTTCTGTTTCTCTTAGCGATAATATGTTTCTTGTTGGATATATTTTTCTTAAGTGTAATTCGAAAGCAGTTTCTTGAACTCTTATATTTAGTGTTTCGTAGATATTTTCAATCATTGCCATAAGCATTGTTGTTTTACCACAACCTTGCTCTCCTGTAAGTGATATAATTCTTGCTCCTTTTACTAGGAATTTTAATAGGTTAATTGCTTCTTCTTTACCTTCACATGTGATAATTTGTTCTAGTGTTGCACGTTTTACATCGAATTTTCTTACGAAGAATGCCCAGGTTTCTGCCATGCTTGGTCTAACAACAACTACACGTGATCCATCTTTCATCTCATTAATTTTGTAGCCATTTGAGTCTGATAATTGTCCTGGATTGTTGTATTTATATATGTTTTGACATACTCTCTTTAGTTCACTTTCACTTCCAAATGAAAGGAATTCGAGTCTTATAGATTTTCCTTGGAAGAAAATCCATATACTGTCACATGATCTTGGTACTTTATTGTCTAGTATTTGTCCTAAGTAATCTCCATCTGTTTGTGCTACTTGGCTTAAAAAGGATTCTGGCATTCCAGAAACACCTCCTGATACACCATCTATGTTCATGTCTCTTATTTCATCTATAGCACTATATCCCTTGTAATATTGATATATTCTTTGTACAACTACTTCTAACTTTTCATTGAATTCTAATTGTATTTGTTCTTCTTCATATATATCTGATATTTCTTCTGATGTTATTACATAACAAGGTTTTGCTTCACCTTGTACATATTTTAATGCTGCTAAATCATATTTTTTTATAAATTGAGTTAATGCTTCATATCCAAATTCTTTTTTATATTTATATATAAGTATATCAAATTTGTCTTGTGGTGTTAAAAGTGAAGGTATATCAAAAGGAATTGCTTTTGATATATTTGTCTCATCTACTCCATATTCTTGAAGTAATAAATCAAACATTATTCCTTTTACATATTTTTTATCATTTACATCCCCATATGTACATCCCTTTAATGCTCTTTTTAGTTCGTATTTTTTGTTTTTTCTTCTTTTTAATTCTTCTTCTGATAATCCTATATCATATAAGTTTATCTTTGTTATTTCATCTAATCTTCTTTTTATAAATTTTGACATTACATCTAAAGAGTATGTTTTATCATCTATTTCTATACCTTTTTCTTCTACTGCATTTTTTTTGCTTGAAATTAGTTTATAGATTCCAAAACCTGCTACTATTATTAGTAATAATATCATTATAAAATTTATCATTATGTATATCTCTCCTTCCCAAGTATTTAAATTCTGAATTGGAAAAGAATTGTTCCCAATTATTTTTCAATTAATGTAACATATGTAACTCTTGTAATTTGTAAATTATACCTTCGCAAAGTTTATTTAATTGTGCTATAAAAAATCCATGTTCTTCTTCTATTGTGGCTTTTCTTATCTTTGGATTTAACATCCACCCATCTACTATTCCATCTTGTAATGCGTCACTGTACATTAAATCATATGGCACTGTGTATAAGTCCTTTTTCATTCTTGAACTTCTTATTATATTTTTTGCATTATATTTTGAATTTTTTTCATATCTATTTAATAGATATATAACATTTTTTCCACTTATTATTTTTTCTTGTTTTTGTAATTCTACTATCCTCTCAACTTCTTCAATTTTTTGTTCCATATTACAGATTATTAAGTTTGATGCTTCTAATACTCTTCTTGTTATATTTGAATCTAATCCTCTATTTAAATCTACAAATACCATGTCATAATATTGATTTGCTATTTTTATTACATCTGGATAACCATTAGCATCAAATTTTTCGTTTTCATCTTCATCAGTTTCTTTTTTTCCTGCTATTACTTCTAGTCTGTTTTTTAATACTATTTTTGTAAAGTTTCCTATTAGGGTTGGTGTTAGTTTACCACTATTTGCTAGTTTCATAATTCCTTCTATTCCTGAGTTGAATTTTGCCTCTTTTAGTCCCAAAAATTTCATTGCAGCATTTTCAGATACTCCATATGCTTTATCTAGTTCCATATCTCCAATTTCTGTTGAAATTAATAGGATTTTATAATTATGTTCTACTGCCATCAGTGTTGCTACTGCTGCTAAAGATGCAGTTTGTCCTATATGACCACTTTTGCTATTATTCCAAAAAGTTATTATAGACATTTATATCCCATTCCTTTCTAGTACTTTTATTGTTTTCTTTGCATCTTGTTCATTGATTATATTTCCAAATAACATACCTGTTAATTCTGCTAAACTATCTTTATATAAAGAACTCATTGATTTTAATCCAAGTCTATAAATCAATTGATTATCCATTTCTATGTATTTATCATCTAATATTAATGGGAAAAATATTTGTCTTTCATCCCATTGCATCTTGGCTTCTGATGCTAAATAATCTATATATTGATTATCTGCTTCGTTCATTTGCCTTGAGAATATAACTTTTACTAATCTCATAGGTCTTCTTATATTATTAAATATTTCAATTCCTTTTCTAATTGAATACAAGTCCATCGCTGTTACAAAACAATTGATATCATTTTCATATGCTTTCATATCTTCTAATGTGTTTGCACTATCAATATTCATTAATATAACATCGTATTCTAAGGTTTCTTCTGTAGTCCCAATATAATCATATATATGTTCCATTTTCTTAAATCCTACTGCTACATCTACTTCCTCCCATGTTGTTATATATGTCATAGTCGGTTCTAATGTAGGTACTATATATCTAAATTTCTGCTCTGCTGTTGTGTCTACAATTAAAACTCTTTTATTTTTCATTGATAAAATTTTTGCAAGACACATTATTAGGTTTGCTTTATCGTATGCTCCAATAAATCCGACTTTTTTCATTATTCCTCTCCTTATTTATTAGTTGTTGTTGTTACTTGTTGTGCTTCTAATTGTTTTAAGTATTCACTTCTTGATTCTCTTTGTGCTTCTATTGATGCTCCTGTTCCTGTTGATACGTTTCCTTGCGCATCTTCTCCTGCTCCTGCAACTGCTGGATTTATAACTTGTGTTCTTCCACTATATAATGCTGCATTTGCATATCTTTTTGCTAATTCATCTTTTGCAGTTTGTACAACATTTGGATCATTGTTTATTAATTGTGCTACTGAAAGTGTTGGAACATATGTTATTGATGCTGCTTCTTGCATTCCTGGTTCAACATATGTTGTTGCATATAGTATAGATCCTTCTATTTGATATGCTTCTACTATTGCATTTGATAATGTTAATATTTCATCTTCATTAAGATTTATCCACATAGTGATTTCATTAGTATCTAATATTTTCTTTTTTGATACTACTATGTAATCTTCTCCACTTGGTAATCTTAGTCTTATATCTACATAGTCATCCTTTTTTAAATATGTAGGTAATATTATCATGTTAAATTCTTGTTCTCTTGTATCATTTCCTGTTTTATCTTGTGATTCTATTAACATGTCTGTTGATAATATAGTTCCTGCTTTTAAATCTATTTTATATATTGAATTTTCTGTTATTGCACTTGAATAGTTTGATGCTGTAATTGCTGTATCAGGTACTGCACTTTTTGTAACTTCTACAGTTGTTAATCCGTTTGTTAAAAGTCCTCCTTTTTCTGTTTTTGTTGCTACATTAGAACCTGAGGTTACATCTTTCAATAATACATAAACTGTTACTTTTGCGTTTTCTATTTCTTCTTTTTCTGTTTTTTGTTGATACATCATCCATAAAAGGAATGCTATTACAAGTGCTGCAATTATCATTGTAATAAATACTCCTAATAAAAATGAATTTCTTGCTTTTCTTTGCATTGGATTTGATGCCATTTCAAATTCCTCCCTTTTTTTCTACAATTAATCGTCATCAATTATATTATACGCTAGAATTTTTCATTATTCAACAATTTACAGTTTTTGTAATATAAACGTCATATTGATGTAATATTTTTGTAATATTTTGTATATGTTTAATTTATTGGTTAATTTTCATATATAAAAATGTAGTGTTTATATAATTTTGTTTAATAACATTTATAATTATTTATGAATTTCCCTATAATATTTTGTATGTTTTGTTAGCTTTTTTATTCTATTTTATATTGTAGCATTCTTATATGTTTTTAATCCATGGATTACTTTTACATTTTTACCAAATTTTTCTTGTTTATTTTTGTAATTATTGCGCAATATATAGTATGAAATGATTTGGTGACCAAATTGTTTCATAGCAAAATGATTTATTCTAGGAGGTGAATGATAATGGCAAACAATTCTAACAAAAAATTAGTTCCAGAAGCTATGGACGCTTTAGATAAATTCAAATATGAAGTAGCTAGTGATGAGGCTGTTAAAAATATATTTAAGTCAGTTGTTAAGGCTTTGCCGATTACAAATGACTTATGCAAATCGAATATATATGAGATTTGCTTTCATTATTCTTAAACACTTTTCATCAAAAGCTACTTCATATTTTTGTTTTTTATTAATCTTATTCTTGTAGGGGCGAGCATTGCTCGTCCGTTTTCAAAGAAGCGCCCTATTCTTTAAGCAATATATTTCTTATTTCTATTGTTTACAACTTTCGCTTCTTTTATTATCTTATCTTCATGTTTTCCAATTTCAGTAAGTTCACTAAATTTATAATAAATCGTAATTTCATGATTTTCTGAAATTGTAATTTTCTCAATTAATTCATTTAACAATGCTTTTGTTGGTTTATCTAGTTTTAAGAATTCATTTACTAGTTTTTCTAACTTATCTGTATCATCTTTCTTGACTTTATCTTCTGATAATTTTCTTTCGAGGTCTTGTTTTTCTTTTAAATAATTTTCTCGCTCTTTTGTAAACTCTGTTACAAGTTCAATATAATCATTTTCAGAAACAATCCCTTTTACTTTATCTTTGTACAAGTTTTTAATATACAAGCTAGAATCAGCAATTTTTTGTTCTAGTTCTTCTAATCTTTTTTCATCATTTTGCATTTGTAATCTTTGCATTTTTTCTTTTTGTGCTAATTTTAGCAACTCATTTGATAAATCCTTTTGAAGATATTTTTTACAAACTGTTTTTATATGTTCAATCAAAATTTCTTCTAATACTGGAATACTGTTAGAATGTCTTGTACAAATATCACTATATAATCTTGAATAGCTGTAGCATATTGTTGTATATCGATATTCTCCATATTTCTTTAATGCATAGTTAGAATATGTTACATTTAACCTTGCTCCACACTCTGCACAATATAAAAGTCCTTTAAATAAATAATCATGTTTCGTTCCTTTAAAAGATTTATTGCCTTTTAAGATTTCCTGCACTTTATCAAAGTCTTCTTCAGTAATAATTGCTTCATGTGTTCCTTTGCAAATATATCTCTCCTCTTCTGGCACTTCTATTCTTCTTTTTGATTTGTAATTTACTTTTCTTTTTTTAAATTGTACAAGTTCTCCTAAATACACTCTATTGGTTAATATTCGTCTAATTGTTGTTTGCTTCCAAGAACCATATAATACAGTTTCTCTAGTTTTTCCAATATTTCTACTTTCTCCTGGAACGGTTACCCCATCCTTAGTAAGAATCTGTGCAATTTTTGTTAGTCCATTTCCCTGCCTATATAGAGCAAAAATTCTTTTTACTATTTCCGCTTCTTTGTGCTCTACTACCAAATGAAATTTATTTTCTGGATCTTTCTTATATCCATATGGTGCTGTTACTGCTAAGTAGTTTCCTGCTTTTCTTCTTTCAATCAAAGAACTACGAATTTTTTTAGAAATATCTCGTACATACATATCGTTTATAACTCCTTTAAAAGGTGCCATATCGTTCATTCCTGAATCCAAGTATGTGTCAATATTATCTAAAAGTGCTATATACCTTACACTATGCTCTGGAAAATAGATTTCTGTATAATACCCCACTGCTAGTCTTTCTCTTCCAAGTCTTGATAAATCCTTTGTAATAACTGTATCAATTAACCCTGTTTCAATATCATGTATCATTTCTTTAAAACTTGGTCTATCAAAATTTGTACCAGTCCATCCATCATCTACATATTCTTTTACAATGAAAAAATTCTCATTATCATTTACAAATCGTTTTAAAATTTCCCTTTGATTTGTAACACTAGAACTTTCTTCTTTATCACCATCTTCCCTAGATAACCTAATATATAAACCTACTTTAAAGGTCTTTTGATTGCTTATTGGTAATGTTTGATACATCTAATCCCTCCCTTTAAGCAATCGCCTAAAACTATTATACCATAAACCACAAAATTTTGGTACATTTTAGGCGATTTTTTCATTACTACATTTTACAATCTCTTAGGCTTAATAAAAAAGATTCTTTTATAATTTCATTAATATCAATTTTTGAATTTTCATTAAATACATCTTTTATCTTATATTCTTCTTTTGTAAGTTTTGTATTATCATTACCATTCATGCTCTATCACCACTCTTAGTATTCCCCGCTCTACAAGGAATATAACAAACACTGGTAAATCCATCAAAAAAGAATATGACATTCTTCATCATATTCTTGTATTTTACTTATTTAATTTGGTAGATTTTTTGCTAACAGTTTTTTCGTGTAAAAAGTCATACAGGACAACAGTTTCGCATTGTATTTAGTTGATTTTTGTATCACAACTTTTATGTATAAGTATACTAAGCAATACTTCTATTGCTTTTGTAAAATTATAATAACACCATTTACATTATTTGTCAATGGATATTTTCAAAATCTTTTTTATAAAAACGATAATATCATTTGATACTATCGTTAAAAGATTTACTTCTTTATACTTTGCAATATAAGTCCTACTGCATCTTTGAATCCTGCTTCATAATATTTCTGTTCAAAATATGAATTTCTGTCATTAAATATTTCTATGTAATCATAAAACAAATTCATAATTTCACATTTAGTTTGTTTCATAAAACTAGGTATACTTTGTACTGCATTTCTAAAACTTATTTCTTGTTCTTTTAGTAATTCTTCTTTCAATCAAATTTCTTTAAAAAGAAATTTGCAGGATCAGGGTGACATCGCCATTCTCGAAAACTGCCTAAAAGCGTGGCTTTTAGTTGTATACTCATTTTTATTCGAGATGTCAATTAGATGTCTCATTTTTTGTATCTTGTATTGCTGAATAATCTCTTAGTTTCTTACCTTCTTTCGCTCCACAATCGATTTTGTTGCTTTTTATTCTCTAATTAGAGTAATTTTACCTTATGCTTTTATCCAACAAAAAGAGTAGCTTCATTAATACTACTCTTGTGAATTTACATTAAAATTTACTCTTCTAGCAACCAATCGATTACATTTTTATGAATTATTCCGTCTTGAGAAAAATCAAATTTATCCATTGTTATTACATATTTAGGATAATTATCTTCTATATTTTTAAATACTCCGAATTCTCTATCCACAACAGAATCATCAGCTAAAATGTACGCAACTTGGACATATATCTTTTCTTCAAAATATGTAGCAATAAAATCTATTTCAGCAACATCTGTTTTTCCAACTACAACATCATAGCCTCTATCGATTAACTCATTATATACTATATTCTCAAGTATACTTCCCTTTCCTTTTGTCTTTGATGAACTTTTTACTTGCCCTAATCCTAAATCTGTCAAATAATATTTATCATTTGTACTTAAAATTTTTTTCCCTTTTATATCATATCTTTTTGCTTTACTCATAATAAAAGAATTAATTATATAAGACAAGTAATTGTATAAAGTTTCATTCGAGCAATTTCTTTTTTCATTTTTCAAATAATTAACAATATTGGTTACAGAAAATTGTTGTGCTGGCGTTGACATTAAATATTCTAAAATCTTGTTTAACAATTCTACATCTTTAACTTTGTATCTACTTATAATATCTTTTACCACAATTGAATCATATAAATCCATTAAATAATTTTTTATTTCTAATTCATTTTCAAAATAAAATCTTTGTGGCATTCCTCCCCATTTCATATAATCTTCAAATGCTTTTTCTATTTCTTCTTTATCTTTTAATTTTTTTAACTCACAAATCTCTTTAAAAGAAAATGGTTGTATTTTAAATGAAACATATCTTCCCGCAATTAATGTTGCAAGTTCTCCTGATAATAAATTACTATTTGAACCTGTTATAAATATAGATACATTTTTAGTTGCCTTAAATGAATTTACTGCCCTTTCCCAATCTACAATATTTTGTATTTCATCAAAAAATAAATAATATTTTTCATCTGTTAATATCTGCTTTTTGATATATGCATTTAAGTCTTTATCATTCTTAATAAAAGACATATCAATATCTTCAAAATTTATATATATTATTCTTTCTTTTGATACTCCTTCTTCTTGTAATTCATCTATTATTTGTCGTAGTAATGTAGATTTTCCAGATCTTCTTATTCCTGTAATTACTTTTATTAAATCTTGGTTATAAAATCCTCTAATCTTTTTTAGGTATTTTTCCCTTTTTATCATAAAAATTTTCGCTCCTTTCCTTTTACTATATTAATTATATAGTAAAATTATTAATTTGTCAAAAAATTACGATATAAAGTAAATATTTTTATTTTTCAAAATATTTTACTTTGTATCGTAAATTATTTTGAAATTTTATTACTTTGTTTAATATATCGTAATTTTTTAATACTTTTTTATTAAATATAAACTTATTGTTAAGTTTAATGTGATTATTCATATATCTTTAGGCGATTGCTTTTTTCTAATATTTTTTCTATTGTTTACAACCTCACTCTGTTCGGTTGCATCAGTTATCCGTAACTCGCTTTGCTTAGAACGGCTAACTTAAATATATTTTTGACTGCTAGTGAAGTTGGTGTAACTTTAAAAGATGGTTATAATGGTAACCTATCTTCAAGAGACGCTGGTAGAATCGGTGGTAACATGGTTAAAAAGTTAATACAACAAGCTGAAAACAACATGGCTAACAAATAATTTGATTACTAGCTTATGATTTTTGCAGGAATATTTCTTTCCCACTTTTATGTTTATACATAAGGGCAGGAACTAAATGTTCCTGCCCTTTAATTCTTCTGCACATTTTTTTACGTCCCCAATGTGCATTTTACCAATTAAATTCTCCTATAACTTCTACTTGTTTGTTTCCCTCTACTATTTCTCCTATTTCATAACAGTTTATTCCTTGTGATTTTATATGATTTATTATTTGTTCTGAATTTTCCTTTTTAGCTACTATTGTTAGTCCTACTCCTAAGTTAAATGTTCTTAACATTTCTTTATCTTCTACATTTCCATATTTTTTAATTAGCTTGAATACATCTAGTATTTGATATTTACTTACATCTATTTTTGCATTTACATTTTCTGGTAGTATCCTGTTTAGGTTTTCTTTTATTCCTCCTCCTGTTATGTGTGCAAGCCCTGTAATTATATTCCTTGGAAATAAGTCTTTCATTGTTTTGTAATAACATCTATGTGGTTCTAATATTGCTTCAATAAATGTTTTATCTCCTACTTTTTCTTCTAGTATTTTTGGTGATTGTTTCATTATTTGTCTTACTAGAGTATATCCATTTGTATGAACTCCACTTGATTCAACTGCTATTACTACATCTCCTACTTCTATTTTAGAACCATCTATTATTTCGTCCTTGTCTACTATTCCTACTATGCTTGATGTTAATATATATGTACCTACTTCTAATACTCCCGGTTGTTCTGAGGTTTCTCCTCCTGTTAATACACATCCTTGTGCTTTGCATGCATCTGATACTGCTTTTACAATTTTGTTTATTGCTATTTTATCCATTTTTCCACATATTATTGCATCTTGAACTGTTAATGGCTTTGCTCCCATTACTATACAGTCATTTATTAGATGATTTATCATGTCATATGATACATTTTCTAATTTATCATATTGTGCTGCTATTAATTGTTTTGAACCTGGTTCTTCTGTTTTTAGTACTAATACTGGATTTTTGTATTCTTCAAATTTTATATCATATAGTGATGAGAATGCTCCTATTTTATTTAATACTCTTTTGTTATCTGTTGCTAAACTATCTGCCATTTCCTTTTTTGCTTGATTTGCCTCATCTATATTTACATCATATTTTAAACCTTTATTTTCCATGTTTTTCATTCCTTTCTTAATTTCCCAATTAGGTCGTATTCTTGTACATTAATAATCTCTACATCTACAAATTTTCCTATTAAATCTTCGTTTGTACTATTTTCTATAAATACTACTCCATCTTCGTCTGGGACATCCATATATGTTCTTCCTATCAAATATTTTCCATCAAAAGATTTGTCTTCTATTAATGTTTTGTATATTTTTCCTATCTTGTTTTTTAAACTTTGTTCTGATATTTCTTGTTGTAATTTCATGATTTTTTTATATCTAGATTTCTTTATGTTTGGATGTACCTGATTGGGCATTTTTTCTGCTGGTGTTCCATCTTCTTTTGAGTATGTAAATGCTCCTAATTTATCAAATTTCTCCTGTTCTACAAACTCATATAATTTCTTGAAGTCTTCTTCTGTTTCTCCTGGAAATCCTACTATTAGTGTTGTCCTTAATATAACTTTTGGTATTTGTTGTCTTATTTTCTTAATTAAGTTTTTTATGCTTTCTCCATCACTTTTTCTATTCATTTTTCTTAATACTTCGTCTGAAATATGTTGTATTGGAATATCAAAGTATTTACAAATTTTATCGTTTTCTTTTACTACTTTTATTAATTCATCTGTAATACTTTCTGGATATGCATATAGAAATCTAATCCATTCAATTCCTTTTATTTTGCATAGTTCTTGCAAGAGCTCTGGTAGTCTTTGTTTTCCATATAAGTCAATTCCATATTTTGTTGTATCTTGAGCTATTATAATCAATTCTTTTATTCCCTTTTTCACTAAGCTTTTTGCTTCTTCTATGATTTCTCCAAATTCTCTTGAAATATATGGCCCTTGTATCTTTGGTATTGCACAATATGTACAGTGATTACTACAACCCTCTGCAATTTTTAAGTATGCCATTGTATTTCCTGTAGTAATTACTCTGTCTTCCCATTTTAAATATTCATTAGATATGTCTAATTTTAATAGTTTACTTATCTTTTCCCAAAATTTATTATAATCTTTGATTTTTATAAATAGGTCTACTTCTGGTAATGCCTTTTTTAGGTCTTCTTCATATCTTTCTACCATACAGCCTATTACTATTAAATATTTACATCTAGCATTTTTATATTCTGCCATTTCAAGTATTGTATCTATTGCTTCTTGCTTTGCAGTTTCAATAAATCCACATGTGTTTATTATAATAATATCTGCATAATTTTCATTGTTTACAATATTGAAATTGTGTTTCTTAAATAGTCCTATTACTTGTTCTGTTACTACTAAATTTTTGCTACATCCTAGTGATATAAATCCTACATTCATTGTTTTACCTTCTTTTCTAGGAAATGGAAAATGGGACGGTTCTTTTTTCCACATTGAAAAAGTGGAAAAGAGAACCGTCCCATTTTCCATTTTCCTTTAGTCTTCATCTACAAAATCAAATTCATCTTTAAATTTTTCTTTGAATATGTTAAATACAGTATTAAGAGTTTCTTCATCTTCTACACTTACATAAGATTCCTCATCTTCTGAGTCAGTGTCTTCTACTCTTAAAATAACTACTTCATCAGCATCTTCTGTATCACTTGCTGGTAATAGTACAACATATTCTTCTCCATCTAATTCAATTAAATCTAAAAATTCAAATTTAACTTCTTCTCCATTTTCATCATTTAAAACTATAACGTTTTCTAATTCCTCTTCCATTCCGTTTTGCTCGTTATCCATCATTTTTCTCCCTTCAATATTATAAATATTTTTTCATATACGTTTCTAGTATATATTCTGCAGATATTGTATCCACAATGTTTCTTTTATTTTTCCTATTTATATTAAGAATATTCATAGTTTTATGTGCTGCAACTGTTGTTAATCTTTCGTCCATGGTGTCAATCTTTAATTTATTAAATTTACATTTTAATTTGTGTATAAATTTGTTTGTTATTTCTACCCTTTCGGAGTCAGTTCCATCCATATTGAAGGGCATTCCTATAACTATTGTGTCAATTTCATATTCGTTTATAATTTCTTCTAATCTTTTTAATACTTTTTTGTCATTTCCCCCATGGTGTATAGTTTCTAATCCTTGAGATGTTATTCCTAATGAATCTGAAATAGCAATTCCAACCCTAGCATCTCCATAATCTATTCCTAGTATTCTCATCTTATTCAGATATTCCTATATAATTTTCTACCATTCTTTCTAATAGTTCATCACGTTCAATTTGTCTTATTATATTTCTTGCATTTTTGTGACTTGTAATATATGTTGGGTCTCCTGATAAAATATATCCTACTATTTGATTTACTGGATTATATCCCTTTTCTACTAAAGCATCATATACTTGTTTTAAAGTCTCCTTAGTTTTTAGGTTTTTATCTCTTTCTAATTTAAAGTTCATTGTTTTGTCCATTTCCATATTATTTTCCTCTCTTTCCTTTATTTTTTAGTATGTAAGTTTTACTTTATTGAATCTTTTTAAATGTTATTAACATCATGTTCTGTTACTGGTGCATTGTCTAAATATTCTTCTTGTTTCTTTAATATTTTTTCTAAAGCTGTTCCTTTGTAATATGTAGTAAGTACAATATTTAGCTTTGCTTTTGCAGTTTTCTTAGATGTTTCTTCATTATCTGCTTTTTTTTCTTGAACTATTTCTATTTCTAAGTTTTCTACTGCATTTTTCATATCTAAAACAAATCTTGTAACTCCATCTACTTCTGCTCCTGAAAATGCAATTACAAATTTAGGTCCCATATATCTTACAAATATATATTCCCCTGATAGATTTTCTTTTATGTAGTCACATACATCTATAATTACTTGATTTCCAGTTTCTCTATTAAATTCATGATTAATTTGTTCAAGATTTGAAATTCTAAACATACATATTGTTGAAGTAGTGTATTTATCTATTACTTTTCTTCCTTCATTAAATAAATATTCACTTGATTTTAAGGCAGAATAGTAATCATCTCTAGTTAAACTTTCAACAATGTTTTGATAATTAACAATTCTAAATACAGATAATATATTATCTTTTACTACTTCAAGTATTGTTGTATCTATATTATCAAATGCATGTGGTATTCCACTTTCTATTATCCAATATCCAATATATACATTTTCTATGTATAATGGGAAAAACATAGCTGCTTTTGCTCTTCCAAATTCACTTTTCTGATAAGGTAATCTTTCATTTTCATTGTCTACAGTAATATATTTAGGTGTAGCAGTTGTTATACTGTCTCTAAATATTTCTTCATTATGAAGACTTCTAAGGTTGTCCCAATGTTTTTCTTCAACATTTGAAGCTTTTATTACATATTCTGTTCCATTAAATTCTACAATCGTAGAATATTTTATGTCATATTCTTCAATTAAAATTTCGTTTATTTTTCTTATCTTTTCATCTACACTTATTGAATCACCAGCAGTTGTCATGAAATCTTGTAATACGTTTAAACCATTTATTTTTTGGTTAATATTTTTGTAATTACTAATTTCTTTATGTATTTTTATATTAAATAAAATTAGCATTATTATTATTGCAACTAAAACTATTATTACTCCTATTATCCACATATCAGCTTAAGACTCACCCCTTTTTTATTTGTATTGTCTTTTCATTTGGTCCAATGTATTACTCATATTATTTGAGAATCTTGTTCCACTTTGTCCATAATTTGCATAACCTCTGTTGTTATTGTTTTCTCTATTCTTTCTCTTAAGTGTACCACCTGATATTACTGGATATACTTGATCAGCTAGTCTATTTAAACAATTAATGAAAACTTTGTTATATCCTCTGGTTGATATTTCACAATTTGCAATTCCTGATAAATATGCTGAATATGCATCAATATCAAATGGAATAACAATTTTACTTATTGTTTTCATATCAAATAATCTATCTTGTATAGACATTTCAGGATCATTATATGTTGACATTCCACCAACTATCATTTCTTCATTTAATCCTCTTATTTTTTGTGCTTTATTTATAACAGCTTTCAATTTTTCTGGTTGTAAAATATTATTTAATTTTAGTTTTCTTAAAAATTCAGTTAAAGGTTGGATTGTTAAAACATCCATACTTTGAATCATATATATTTCTTGTGCTACTCTAAAATATTCTTTATTTGTTGAATAATCACAGTCTAATAATATTAAAGAGTAATTCTTTACAAGTGTTGTTAACATATCTTCTATATTATAATCTGAGTTTCTAATGTTAGGCGATGAAGTATATACTGTTAGATTTCTGTTTACTTCTATTCCTATTGGATTTCCTCTTTTTAAGTTTTCCATAGAAGAGAATGCTATTTCTCTTAGTTCTTCTCTATTTTCAGTGTATATATAATAAGAGTTTTTGTTTTTTGTTAAGTCTACTATTGCTGTTTTTATTCCACTATTTGATATTATGTCTGCAATATTATTTACTAAAAATGATACTCCATTTTTTGAAGTCCCTACAAAAGATACTATTTTTTTATCTTGGGTTAATAAATATGAAATATCTACTTGTTTTCCATCATCTTGAATTTCCTGCAATTCTCTAACTTGTGATGATTCATATTCATTTCTTCTTTGTTCTTGTGCTCTTGGTACTTCTAAATTTTCTCTTTCCCTAAAACTTGATACTATTGGTTGTCTCTTTTCTTCAAAACTTGGTGTTCTTAAAGTTTCTTGATCAAAACTTGGTCTTCTTAGAGTTTCTTGATCAAAACTTGGTCTTCTTAGAGTTTCTTCATCAAGATTTGGTGTTCTTAGAGTTTCTTCATCAAGATTTGGTGTTCTTAGAGTTTCTTCATTAAAGCTTGGTTTTCTTAAAGTCTCTTCCTCAAAGCTTGGTAAGGTTGGAGCTATCTCTTCTTCTATATTTGGTAGTATTGGAGTTATCTCTTCTTCAAATCCTGGCAACATTGTTTCACTATTATTTTTAAAAGTTGGTAATGGTTCTATTTCTACTTCTTTTTTGAAATCTGGTATAACTTCTTCTTGTACTGGTGTAGTTGGAATAGGATTTTTTCTAGGTCTTCCTCTTCCTCTTTTTGGAGTATCTACTTTTTCTATTGGTTCTACTACAACTTTTTTAGGTCTTCCTCTTCCTCTTTTTACAGGTTGTTCT
Source organism: uncultured Clostridia bacterium (assembly GCA_948745425.1). Lineage (GTDB taxonomy): Bacteria > Bacillota > Clostridia > TANB77 > CAG-508 > CAKPSH01. The sequence goes on along the minus strand of CAPZDM010000011.1, from coordinate 7,383 downwards.
TGTTGATTTACTCCTTCTACTTCAAGTTCTATTGAAGCTTTTATTGGTGCTGTTGATTTTATTGATGCTATTGTTTCAATTGGCTCTATTGGTGCTACCCCTTCTATGTTTTCTATTTCTTCAAGTATAGCATTTGTATCATTTCCTACAAATTCTAATCCTGTTGGTTGTGGAGTTGTATCTACAATTTTTCTTATCTCATCACCTTTTCTCATTGCTGATGGTATTATAACTTGACCTGATGGTTGTCTAGAATGACTATCTTCAATTTTAGCTACTTTTACATTATTGTTTTTCTTAGGCTCTTCTCTTTTTACTTTATCTGGGCTATATGTCATTATAGATTGATATTTAGGTGATTCTGCTTCAAGTACTGCTTTTACTTCCATTGGTAAAAATTTTATTATTATTTTTAATTGGTCGTCACTATACTGTTCTGCTATACTATTAAAGCTATCAACATACCTACTTTCGTTTTTTCCTAATTTTCTGTAGTGTGCTAAAATGTTTTGAATTTCTACTTCGCTTACATTTTTTTCATCTTCGCGTTCATATTCACCTTGTTCAATTCTATAATATGTTTTGGCTTCTTTTTTTGTACGAGGCTTGTTTAATAAATTACATACATTTTCAATTGTTCTATCATTTCCAATTAGGGCATCATATACTCCTATTGAAAATAATTTTACTAATAAATTGTCTGATTTTTCTCTTCTTTCTGAACAGATTACAACTATTGGTATGTCTCTTCCTTCTCTATCAATAGCTTCATCACTTATACCGTCTAATTTTTCAAATATGAATTTATCTATAGTATCATAATTATTATTAGTAAATGGCTCTAAGTCTTCACTTATTACTATTCTATCATAAGTCTGATTTCTTTGTAATTCTTTAATTATAGCATTAAAATAATATACATTTTTTGAAGATATGATTTCTTTATATTCTGTTTGATATACTTTTATTATTTTCTCTGCTATATCTTCTGTGCTAACTGCAAATAATACTTTCATTCGTTTTTAACTCCTTCCGAATTTTACTACAACAACAAATATAAATGGTAATACTTGACATATAACAAGTATCGTTACAAATGCTATTACAGCGAAAAATCCTTTATATCTTGTACCCATATTTCTAATTCCTATTACATATTGATATATAGCACCTACTGCTATTCCTAAAAAGCATAGTGGTATACTAAAAAATCTAACTTTATTTAATATGTATGCTGTAAAACCGTAGGTTTCATCTCCATATGCTTCTACATAATCATCTAATTCTTTTGATGATTTTTCTTTTATCTCGATTAGCTTTCCTGTTGTATCTGAATTTAATAAATCTTCTCCACTTCTTGCATAAACTTTATATGAAATAATCATAGATAAAACGCATATTACTACTAACAAAGCAATTACAATTTTTTTCATATTTTCTTCTCCTTATATTTTTACATATAAAATTGATATAAATATCATACACTACTATTAAAAAAATATCAAGTTATTTTTTATAATTTATTTATTTTATTATTTATTTCCGTAAGCGATTGAGTTATACATTAATCTCCCCATTATCTTTATATTATTTTAAAACAGATGAGCAATGCTCTCCCCTACAGCATTAATGTAATTTATTTGAACATCACAAAATAATTATAGAGCACAGATTAGCCTGTGCTCTATAATTATTTTATATATGTTGTTGGGTCTAAATATTCACTATTTTTTAATATTTCGAAATGCATATGTGGTTTGTCTAGTACTTCAAAGCTTGCTGTATTTCCTACTGTTCCTATTGTTTGTCCACTTGTTACTTTTTCCCCAACTTTTACAAATTCTGCTGTTAATAGGTTTGAGTATCTTGTTTCAAATCCGTTTACATGTTCTATTATTACGGTTAGTCCATATCTTGGATCATTTTTTATTGATTTTACTGTTCCTTCTGCTGAAGCTTTTACTACTGTTGTTAATTCTGATTGTATGTCTATTCCCGTATGTGTTGTCCACTCTTTTAAAGTCTCAGAATATATTAGGTTCTCTTTACTATATTCTTTTATTATTTCTCCTTCTACTGGTTTTACAAAGCTTGGGTCTGGTATAATGACTGGTGCTTTTGTTTCAGTCTTTTCTTTGTTTTCTACTTTTGTTTCTGTTTTATTTTCAGCATTTTTTTCTGTTTTGTCTTCAACTTTATTTTCATTTTCGTTTGTTTTTGTTTCTTGTTTTTCTTCTTTCTTTGATTCTTCTACTGTTTTACCTATTGAACTACTAGCTTCTTCATAATTTTCAACTAAATCATCATTGTTATTTCCTTCTGTTATGGTTGTTTTGAAGTTTAATGCTTGTTCTCTATATTCTGAATACATTTTGTTTATATTTATTATCATTGCTGCAATAAGACATAGCACTATAATTATTGTTAATATTATACTGATATAAGTAATTTTTTTAATTTTCTTTCCCATTTTTACTCCTCCTTTGATATTTAGAGTATTTCCATTTTTTTCTGTTATATACATTTTGTTGTTAATTAAATGATTAATAATTTTTTATAGGGCACAGTGGTGTCATCTCTAACGGGTATTCCCCCAAACGGTGCCCCTGCGTAAATTTTTCACGACTTTATTTTATATTTGTTTCTTCTAGTTCTATATTTCTCTTACATAATATCGGTCGAGTAAAATTTACTGCGTAAATTTTTCACGACATTATGTTATATTCACTACTTCGACTCCAGTGTAATAATGTTTTATAATTTCTTTATAGGTTTGCCCTTGGTTTGCTAGTGCGTCTGCTCCTGTTTGGCTCATTCCGTACTCCATGTCCATATCCAGTTACTTTGATGTTTATGTTTTCTCCTTGTGTTGCGATTTCGAAGTTGGCTGATTTTAAACCTAGTATACTTCTTAGTTCTGTTCCTGCTAATTTGATATTTCCTATTTGTATTGTTTTTACTCTTCCACCTTCTGTGTATTCATGTATTTGTATGGTTCTTTCTGCTCCAAATTCAAAGTTACTGTATTTTTCTTTCATTTTTTTTGCTAGTTCTGTATATGTAATGTTTACTTCTGAACTGTATTGCTCATATCCTTCTTCTCCGTGCTGTCTCTACACTTTGTAAGTATGGATAGTCTCCTCCTCCCCATACTCCTGATGCCATTTCTGTTTTTCCTCCACTGTTTGCATGATAAAAAGCATTTATGATTTCTCCATTGTATGTTACTATTTCTCCTATTGTTGTATTTACTGCTTCTACAATTTTGTTCCAGTATTCTTCTCTTGTACTTTCTTCCCATTTTGCAAGTCTATCTTCTTTTGATATCCATGCTTGACAACAGGTTGATGAATCGCATATATTTGCTTCTCCATGCTTTCCTGCATTTCTTATTATTGTATATATTGTATATGTTCTTGCAACAACTGCTTGTGCTTTTAGTGCCTCTATATTATATTTAGCTGGTATTTCAGCAGATACTACATTACACATATATTCATCTAAATTAACTTCTTCAATTTCATTACTACTTGTATGTAATAATTTTACTGTTGTATAGTCATTATAATTATATGATGTGTCTACTTTTAGTTCTTCTACCTTCTTTTCTTCTGAAAGTATTGGCATTGTTTCAAATTTTTGTGTAAATAGTATAGGTATTAAAAAACATAAAAGTATTATCAATATTATAAATATAATTATCTTTTTCATTATGCCTCCAACCTTTGTTTCATTTTTTCTAATACGCTCTTTTCCATTCTAGATACCTGAACTTGTGAAATTCCTAACATTTTTCCGACTTCTGTTTGCGTTTTGTCTTTATAAAATCTTAAAATTATTATCTGTTTTTCTCTTGCATTAAGATTGTTTATTACTTGATTTAAAGCCATATTATTAATTATTTTAAGTTCTTGGTTTGTTTCTACTGGTATCTTTGATAGTAATTCCCTCTTGTCGTTATTATCATTGTTTTCATCTTGATATATAGACTCAACTGGTCTTTGTGCTTCCATGGCAAATATTATTTCTTCTTTATCAACTTTTAGTTCTTTAGATATTTGTGCAATGTTTATTTCTTCGTGGTTTTTCTTTAAATATTCACTTTGTAATTGTTTTATTTTAATCCCTAATTCTTTTACACTTCTACTTACTTTTATTATTCCATCATCTCTTATAAATTTTTTTATTTCCCCTAATATGTATGGTACTGCATATGTTGAAATTTGTACTTCAAAACTTGTATCAAATCTTTTTATTGCTTTTATAAATCCCATACATCCTATTTGATATAAGTCTTCTGTTTCATAATTTCTTCCAGTAAATCTTTTTACTATACTCCATATTAATCCTTGATTATCTTTAACCAATTTGGTCATTGCTATTTCATCGCCGCGTTTGAGCCTTTTTTATATCTTCAATATTGTTCTCATACATTCCAATATCAATCCTTTGTACTTTTATTTGATTACTTTTTTCATGGTAACTTTTGTTCCCATTCCTACAATAGACTCAATTTTCATTTCATCCATAAAGCTTTCCATTATAGTAAATCCCATTCCTGACCTTTCTAATTCTGGTTTTGATGTGTATAATGGCTCTTTTGCCATATCAATATTTTCAATTCCTATACCATTGTCTTTTATTTCTATTGTCACTTCTCTATTGTTTAAAACACAGGTTATGTATATTAATCCTTCTTTTTCTTCATATCCATGAATTATGCAATTTGTAACCGCTTCTGATACTGCTGTTTTTATGTCTGCAATTTCTTCTATGGTTGGATCTAATTGTGATACAAAGGCTGCTATCGCAATTCTTGCAAATGCCTCGTTTGAGGATTTACTCATTAGTTCTAATTTCACTTTATTTTCCATTTTAATTTTTTCCTTTCTCGTATAGTATTCTTATTTGTACTCAGATTCAACACAGTTGTTGTTTGTATGTATTATTGCAAAAAATTGTTATTTTATCTGTATTATTTTAGGAATACCACTCATCTCAAAAATCTTTCTAACATTTGAATTTACATTAATCATTTCCATGCTACCTCCTAGCATTCTGAGCATTTTATATCTACCTAAAATCATTCCGATACCGGCGCTATCCATAAAAGAAACCTTATCAAAGTCAAATACCATCCTTTTAGGAATATATCTCTCAATTTCATCGTCTAAAATCCTCCTTATTTTTTCTGTGGTATGGTGGTCTATTTCTTCTGTAATTTGGCAAGTAAGTAGCTTGTCCACTTCATCATATTTTATATTCATAACCTCACTCCTTTTACATATAATTATTATACATATTTTGGTAATATTTTCCAATAGCGAAACTGGGGAAGTTTTGCCGATTTTTAAGAAAACATCGACATTATACGACATACAAAATAGAGCAACAAATAAAAAGGAACATTTCTGTTCCTTTTTATTTGTTGCTTTATTTTGTATAAATTTTTACTATATTTTTTCTATTTCTGAATAAATTATATCTATTACATTTTCCGTAATATCATCTGGTAATTTTTCTATAACTTGATACTTCCTAGTATTTAAGTCTATCGCTTTTATATGTTCACATAGTATTACTCCTGTTGTCCTTGTTCTTTCGTCTAAAGGAATATGCAAAGGAAAATGATTATTTGTATTTGTTATTGGACAAACAATAGTTAAATTTGTCTTTTCATTAAAAATATCATTACTTATAACCACTGCTGGTCTATATCCTGCTTGTTCATGACCTGATTGAGGGTTAAAGTTCACTTTTATAATTGTTCCTTGTTTTACCATATTTCTTCTCCTACTGGATTTCCCCAGTCTACTTGTACTGGTTCATATTCTCCTTCATAATTTTCAAATAATTCTTTTATATTCTTTCTTTTTTTATTTTTCGCTTTTTCTATTATAAGTTTATCATCTTCTACTAAAATAACTATTTGTTCATTTTCATTCCATTTTACAGTATCTAATAATATTTTAGGTATTCTTACACCTTGACTATTTCCCCATTTTTGAATATTTGTTGTCATTCTTATATCATTCCTTTCTTAGTACAAACCTATTAAAAAGATCTGTTTTAGTTATCTGCCTGTATATACTTAGTATATACCTATTGATGAAATTTGTCAATATTATTATACATGTTTTCAATGAATTTTAATCATATTTTTACTCTGTCTTCTCCTAATATGTCCTTAAATTGTTGAATTGTGTTTCTATTTGAGAAAATTCCTCCACACGGTTTTATTTCTTCACCATCTATTATTTGTACTGGAAGATTATTTCTTTCTCCTGTAAAAAATCTTATTGCTCCTCTTAATTTTTCTTTTGTTTCTTCATCTAATCCTGTTATGTCTAGTTTTAGTATTACAGTATCTCTCTTGGTCAATTCTGTTATATCATTTGCTACTATTGAGATATTTGTGTCTTCCCTTATACTTAGCCTTCCAGTTACTAGTACTACATTGTCTACCATTAAATAGTTTGCAGATTTTTGATAACAGCTTTCAAATACTATTACTTCTGTAGTTCCATATAAATCTTCTATTGTAACAAATGCCATTAGTGTATTATTTTTCGTGTATTTCTTTTTTATATTTGATATTATTCCTGCATATTTAACTGTTTGTCCATCTTTATAGTTTGTGTCTTCTCCATTTTCTATTTGTTCTAGAAGTTCTTCTATTTCTATTGTGTTTATGTTTGTTTGTTTTTCTATTTCTTGTCTTAATTTCTCTAATGGGTGTCCTGATATATATATTCCTAGCATTTCCTTTTCCATTGCTAAAAGTTCTTTCTCTGAAAATTCCTTTATGAAATTATATGTGTATTTTAAATCATTTAATTCTTGTTTGCTGTCTCCTTCTCCACCTAAGTCAAACATACTTACTTGACCTTGAAAACTTTTTCTACTTTCTGATTGTATTGTATCTATAATATTTTCGTATGATGCAAGTAGTGTGCTTCTTGATATTCCAAATTCATCAAATGTACCTGCTTTTATTAAACTTTCTATACATTTTTTATTTACTGATTCTTCTTTTAGTCTTTCACAGAACTCATCTAAACTTTTGTAATCTCCATGTTTTTCTCTGTTTTCCACAATGATATCCACAACTGCTGTTCCAACATTTTTTATGCTTCCTAGTCCAAATCTTATTTTTCCTTCTTCTACTGTAAATTTTGTTTTACTTTTATTTATATCTGGCTTTAGTATTTGTATATTCATATTTTTGCATTCGTCTATATACATTGGCACTCTGTCTAAGTTTCCTAAGTAACTATTTAAGGTTGCTGCCATAAATTCTTCTGGATAGTATGCTTTTAAATATGCTGTTCTATATGCTACTACTGCATATGCTGCTGCATGAGATTTATTGAAGGCATATTT
>CAPZDM010000010.1:31131-35785 GCA_948745425.1 uncultured Clostridia bacterium | reverse complement strand
TCTGTACATTTTTATTTTGCTTTTTTTGTACATTTATATTTTATCGCTAATATCTTCCACTTTTTGATGGATAGCCTGTCCATTTTTTGATTGATACTGGTATCCAATATTTAATGGATAGGGTACATCATTTATATAAATTTTTCTTTGAATAATTTGCTTATTCTCATTTCTAATTACTTCAACAATTATAAAATTTCTTTTGCTTAAATCTGAAATCCAATTTGAAATTGTTTTAGGATTTACACCTAATTTTTCTGCTAAATATTTATTTGTTGCAAAACAATATCCTTCTTTATAAGCAAGTGATGTTATAATTGCATATAATAATTTTTCATTTGCTTTTAGTTCTTTATTGTATAAAATTGTTGCTGGAATTATAGAATAATATCCAACATTATCTTGATTTTCTTTCATATACCACTCCAATTCTAGCAGTAATTTTGCATAAAAAATACAGGGTTTCTCTTTTGAAATACGAATTGACAAATTCTAAAAAATAAATTTTCAAGAATTTGTACCAATTCGCATACTTTTCTCGTATGGAGCTTTCCTTCGTTAATACTCGGAACTTCCAACGATAAAAGAAACTCTGTAATATAGATGATTACTGCGTTTTATTAAATTATTTTTGTGGTTGGTATATTTTTAATACCACAGGTGTGGATTTAAATTTACAGTTTCCTGCTAATTGGGAAAGAGCTAAACAAATTAAGTTTGCTCAGGGTTTTACAAAACCTGCACCTCGCGATTACGTTGGTACTGCTCCATTAGTCGCTCCTGAAGCAGTTGCCGTATATAATTTTACTAGACAGCATAATTTTAGATTAATTTTAGCTTATCATACTCAAGGAAGAATTATTTATTGGAAATATCTTGATTATCTTCCTGATGCTTCTTATTATATTGGCGAACAATTCTCTCAAGCTAGTGGATATACTTTAGAAGAAACTCCTTATGGTTCAAGTTTTGCAGGTTATAAAGATTGGTTTATACAAGAATATAATCTTCCTGGATATACTATAGAGGTAGGCCTTGGTGAAAACCCTCTACCTATTTCACAGTTTAATAATATTTATTATGAAAATGAGGGAATTCTAGTGCTTGGTGCTGTTCTTGCACTTTAAATAAATTTAATGTAGCTAGGGGCTTTTGACAAAATAGTGTCAAAAGCCCCTTCCCTATTCACATCGCTATTTATTTAGAAACCTAATTCTATCTATGCTTGGTCCTTTTTTATTTATTACTCTAATTATTATGTATGCACAAATTCCTAATGAACTTATTATCATTATAATGATTATTGCATTTACTACTATTCCTGTTTTTACACTTATTATTAATGTTGCTTCTGAATTGTCGTCTTCTGAATTTATATCTTGATAGTCTTTACTTCCTTCTGTATTTCCTAATTTTACTGTATTTGTTCTTGCACCTAAGTTTTCTTCTTTGTTGTTCCATTTTAATTCTATTTCTATAGTTTTACTTTCTCCTGCTGATAATTCTATTTCTGTTTCTAAATTTCCTTCTTCATTTGTTTTCCATATTTCTTTTGTATCTATTATTTCATATCCTTTTGGTATCATTTCTACTACTTTTACTTTTCCGTCTATTTCTCCTTCATTTGCTACTTTTATGTTATAACTTACTATTAAATTTGCATTTTTAATTTCTTTTGTTTTCATTTCTATTTTTGCTAATTTACCATCTAATACTTCTACATTCTCTCCATTTAACATTATTTTTTCTATCGTTTTATTTATTGAGAAATTGTATACTTTTTTTCTATAATAATATATTATTTCTATTGGCTCTTCTGTCATTGTTCCTTCTGTATTTTCTGTACTTTTTACGAATTCATATATTAGTATTTCTTTTTGTTCTGTTTCATATTGATCTCCTACATATCCATTTATTTCGTATCCATAGTTTTTCTCTTCGTTTTCTTCTTTATATTTTATTTCCTCTTGTGTATCTATATCTACATATTTTACTGTTATTTTGCTTGGAATTTTCTCATAATAGTAAATTATTTCTATTGGCTCTTCGGTCATTTTTCCTTTTGAGTTTTCTGGTTCTGGTTCTGCTTTTCTGTAATTATCTATTTCTTTTCTTTTTGCCTCATATTCATCTCCAGCATATCCTTCTATTGTTTCTTCTGGTAATAATTCTTTTTCTCCCTCTTCTGTTTTCTCTAAGTGTTTTATTATTATTTTTGCTGGTATTTTTTCATATGTATATACTACTTCTATTGGCTCTTCTGTCATTTTTCCTTTTACGTTTTCTGTTGCTTCTATAAATCTATAGTTTTCTATTTCTTTTTGCTCTATTTCATATTCGTCCCCTACATATCCATCTTTTTCTTCTGTTTCTATTATTTTTATTTCTCCATCTTCTGTTTTTTCTATGTATTTTATAATTACTTTTGCTGGTATTTTTTCATATGTATATATTACTTCTATTTGCTCTTTAGTCATTGTTCCTTTTGTATTTTCTGTTGATTCTATAAATTTATAGTTTTCTATTTCTTTTTGCTCTGTCTGATATTGTTCTCCTACATATCCATCTATTGTTTCAGTTTGTAGTATTTCTTCTTTTTCTCCTATTTTTCCTATGTATTTTACTATTACTTTTGCTGGTATTTTTTCATATGTGTATATTACCTCTATTGGCTCTTTTGTCATTGTTCCTTTTGTGTTTCCTGTTGTTCTTGCTATTCTATAGTTTTCTATCTCTTTTTGTTCTGTTTGATATTCATCCCATACTTGACCTTTTATTACTATTTGCTCTGCTATTTCTTTTCCTTCAGTGTCTTGGTATTTTACTATTACTTCTGCTTTTGACCTTGTGTAATAATATATTACTTCTTTTGTTCCTTCTTCTATCTCTCCTGTTTCGTTATTTGTACTTTCCATATAGTCATAGTTTTCTATTTCTTTTTGTTCTGTTTGATAGTCTGTTCCTACCTTTCCTGTTATTTCATATCTATAAGTCTGTTGTGCTTGACTTGTTTCTCTTTTTACAATTTCTTGATTTGTCTCTTTATCTACATATTTTACAATTACTTTTCCATTTACATTTATATTGGTTTGTGCTCCTTTAGATGTTTCATCTTGTGCATCTTGATGATATAGTTTTATTCCTCCTTTTACTGTATTTACCATTTTTTCTTGGGTTAAATCTATGTTTTTGTATACTACTTTTATTTGTTTTGTTATATTTATTTCATATGTGTTTGTTTCGTCTTTTCTAATTATAGTACCAAGTTGTATTGTTGGTTCTCCTTTTGGATTAAAGGTATTTATGTGTGGTAACTCTTCTTCCCATGTTATTGTTTTTGCTTCTTTATTGTATGTTCCTCCTGCTAAGTCTGATTTTTCTTCATCTATCTCATATGGTAATTCATCTACAATTTTTATTTTTCCTCTTCCTATATATTTTCCTATTTCTGCTTTAAAGTTTATTGTATAATTCACTTCATCGTTTGATGATGTAATTTCTTCTGACCCTGTCTTTGTTAATTGTGTTTCTAATTCTGTGTCTAATGTTTTGTATGTATTTGTTATTGTATATAAATAATTTGTTACTTCATTTGTTTGTGTTTCTGTTTTGTTTACATCTGCTTCTTCGTAAAATTCTAGTTCTCCTTCATTTGTTTCATTTTCTACTACTATATAGTTTATTTTTTCTCCTGTTTCTCTTACATATTTTGGTAAATCTGTTTCTTCATATGACCAGTTGTTTTCTTCATTTAGTTTTTTCCTTATTATTTTGTTTTGTGGCATTATTATTATTGTAACTGATATACTTTCTGGTCTTTCTTTTCTCTGATTTTCATTATCTTCCCATACTTTTTGTACCTTGTAGTTTACTTTGTATTCTTGTTTTATTTTTGTTTTGTCTGTTGCATTTTTACTTACTAGTTCTTGTCCTTGTTTGCTTGAGTGCGTTTGTGGATAATATGTTGTTATTGTCCCTTTTACCTCTGTTTCTATTTCTTTTATCACATCTTGATTTTTATATACTATTCCTATTTGTTTTGTTACTTCTATATTGTGTATTGTTGGGTTTGTTGTGTTTATTCCTGTTATTTCTTCTTCCCATGTTATTGTTTTTGTATTTTCGTTATATGTCCCTCCTGCTAAGTTTGACCTTTGTATATCTATGTTTTCTGGTATTTTTGCTACTATTTCTATTTTTGCTTTTCCTATATAGTTTTTTATGTTTGCTCTGTATCTTATATTATATGTTACTGTTCCATCTTCTCTTGTTAGTACTGGTATGTTTGTTGTTTCTTCTATATATCCTGCTTCTATTGTTGGTCTTATTTCTATACTGTTTTCTATTGTTGGTCTTATTAATTCATAATAATATGTTACTTGTATTACTTCTTCTGTCATTATTCCTTCATGGTTTGTTGGTGTTTCATTTTTACATCTATAATTTGTTTGATATTGATTTGTTTTTTGTGTTGTGTAATTATCTCCTACTTTTCCTCTTATTGTTTGGTCTTCTACTAGTTTTACTGTTGTGTTTTGGTTTGTTTCTGCATCATATATATAATGATGTACTACTACACTTGTGTCTTTTTTTGTATAGTATATTGTTATTATATTTTCTCCTGTTCCTATTTTTATTTTTGCTGCACTTACAC
>CAPZDM010000010.1:0-31031 GCA_948745425.1 uncultured Clostridia bacterium | reverse complement strand
TATATTGTTATTATATTTTCTCCTGTTCCTATTTTTATTTTTGCTGCACTTACACTATCATAGTTGTATCCATTTATTTGTATTACCTCACTACTTGATGTTATCTCCCTTTCAAAGGTTTGCCCTCCTACTGTTTTTTCTGCTTTTAGTTGCTTGTTTGTTCCTTTTTCTAAATATCTTACTTTATAGCTTAAGTCTGTTCTTCTTGTATAACGATAATTTACTACTGTTGAACTATCACCCATAACTGCGACAGTTTGAGTAGGTGGACTGATAAATCCTGAGTAGTTCTTCACTACAGGTGTAACTGATGTATTTGCTGGTGCATTAAATTTTTCTGTTTGTCTGAGTGTGTATCCTGTTCCATTTAAGTCCTGCAAATAGTGTTTTACTGTATATTGAGGTTCATTAGCATTTGCTGTTAATTCAACTGCTTTTTCTGGCATATTGAATGTATAGTTTTGATTTGTACTTGTATATGTTCCTGTCCAGTTTTTCCATGTATATCCTGTGGTTAAATTGGCTCTTGCTGTTACAGATGTGCCTTTTGCATAATATCCTCCACCTGATACAGAAGCTATTCCTTCTCCTTTTTTTAATGAAAGTAAATATGCATTTTCTAGTCTTATACCACATCTTGTACAATTTTTATATCTTAATCCATTTGTAATATTATTATTTGTTGCATACAAATAATTGGTTTGAGGATTATGTCCTAAGGCTTGACCTGTTCTATTAATTTCATCTCCACATATTGTACATCTTTCTACAGTTTGCCCTGCTTGTGTACATGTTGCTGTTGTTGATATTATTTCATATGTATGTTCATGTTCTAAAGTAATTGTTATAAATCCATCACCTGAAGTAGATTTTACTTCTTTATTTACTTCTTTACACATTGAAGTAGCACGTGTAATAGTTTCAACATCAGCTGTCAAATCTTGATTCCAATATGATGTTCCTGAATATCCATATGAATCTTGTCGCGTAGTATGCTTAACTGCTCCACCTTCATAACCGCCTCCACCTCCTCCAGATCCGGTTACCCTATGTTGCCATGCACCATCTTCTGCATAAGAGTGGTCTTGACTTTTAGCTCTAGCTCCCAGTCCTAATTCTCCATTACCTAATTCATCTTCGTCAAATCCAATTGGATGACCTCCACATCTAGTACGACCAGCATTTTGATCCCAAGCTACATATATTGAAAATCCTCCACCAGCACCTCCTGGGGCTACTATTATTCTATTATTTAAATCTTGCCCTCCTAGTCTAATATCTGAGGCTCCTCCACCTCCTGCCGAAAATCCTGATGGAGGGTTTGGATCTTTTTTTGTACCACCATATTCTACGTAATCCATAGGATTAAATTTTCCATTTGGGTATCCTTCAATTATTGGACCATATCCAAGACCATCTCCACCACCATTCCAGCCACCAGTTTTACCTTCTCCTTTTTTACCAACATATAGATAAAGTTTAGTACCTTTTGTTAATTCTATTTTTCCTTTTAACATACTTCCAAATCCACCATCAGTACTTACAGTGCTATGATTATCACCTTTATTAACCTTTCCACTTGCTCCACCTGCACCAGCAACTTCAAATGAATATCTACCAGTTTTAGGAACAATAAAAGTTTGCACATCACCTGTGGCATCAAACTCCCAATGGTTAGTCGCTGTTTGGGCTGATAATATTTCCTCTGTCTTAGATTCCATATCTGCAATTTGTTTACCACTGTTATTGACTATTTTTATAGAAATCATTAATACTGTTATTATGCAAATTATTGCTATTAATAACAGAAAGCTTAATATTATTCCTTTATTTTTTTGTTTCATTGTGGATTCCTCCCATATATATTAGTTGATAATTAATAACTCTTTTAGTTTCTATACTTATTATATATATTTATATAGTTGTATGTAAATGGAGAATTTTGCTAAAAATAAGGAGTTCCCCATATTTTGTTACGGAAACTCCTTAATCAATGTTTATTTCTTTTAATTTAAATTATGATTTCTTGTTTGTAATATTTTGTCGCTTTTTCTAGGGAAATAATAGTTTACTCAAAGTCCTGCAAAATCTCATTTAATTCACTTTTGCTATATACATGTATTCCTTCTTTTAGACTTAGTTTATCTGTTTCTGGTAAATATTGTGTTGTAATATTTGTAGTCATATATAATTCTTCTTTTTCTGTATCATCTATACTATATACTTTTATATATTTACCAACTTCCCTTAAAACATAATGTTCTTTTTTTATTTTTTCTTCTGATACTGCTGGTTCTATTTCATTTATTTCAGTTACATTTTTTTCTTCTTCTTCTTTTGTACTACTAATACTTTCCTCATGCGTTTCATTTTGTTCAGGTATGTTAAGTTTTATTCCTATGTAGAAGGATAGGAAAAATATTAATATTATAATTATAGAATAAATTATCCACTTTTTCATAAATTAGCTCCTTTTAGGTTTAGTATTACCAAAAAAGAACTAATTATACCAATTTTTACAAGGCTATTTAATATATTAATATGATTATAAATAATTAATATACATTTTTTGAAAAATGGCAGAATGTATCTGCCATTTTGTATTATTTATATAGAAATCTAATTCTCCTTATGTTTGGTCCTTTTCTTCCCAATACTTTAACTGCTATATATCCACATATTCCTAATGCTCCTATTATCATTATGATGATTATTGCACTTACTACTTGTCCTGTTTTTATACTTATTATTACTGTTGCATCTGATGTATAATCTCCTAAATTTATATTACTATTATTGTCTAATTCTTCTGGATTTAATACTTTTACTTTGTTTGTTTTTGATCCTAAATTACTCTCATTATTATTCCACCTTAATGTTAATTTTAGGTTCTTGGTTTCTTTTGATTCTAGTTCTATTTCTGCCTTTAGTGTTCCATCATTATTTTGTTTCCAATATTCTGGCATTTGTTGTATTTCACATCCTGTTGGTAGTGTTTCTAATATTTTAGCAATTCCTGCTATTTCTTCTTGATTTGTTACTTCTATATTATAGCTTATTATTAATTCTGCATTTTCTACTTCACTTGTTTTTATTTCTACTTTTGCTAACGAATTGTCAGATATTTCTATATTCTGTCCATTTAGAGTAATTTTTTCTATTGTTTTATTTATCGAAAAATCATAGACCATTTTTTCATAATAGTAAATTACTTCAATTTCTCCTTCCTCAATTTTTCCTTTTTCATTATTTGTAGATTCTATATAGTTGTAATTTTCTATTTTCTTCATTTGTGTTTGATATTCTGTTCCAACTTTGTCTGTTATTTCATATCCATATGTTTCATCAGATGAACGAGTAATGCTATCTTCTACATCTGTTTGTACATCGTCTTTACCTATTTTTAAGATTTCTTTGTTTGTATGTTTGTCTACATATTTTACTTTTACTGTCCCTTCTACATTTATGTTTGTATCTGCACCTTCTGTTGTTTCATCTTTTACTCCTTTATACTCTAGTTTTACTCCTCCTTTTACATTGTTTGTCATTTTTTCTTGTGTTAAATCTATATCTTTATATACTAGTTTTATTTTCTTTGTTATATCTATTTTGTATACATTTGGATTTGTAGTATCTTTGCTTGCAATTGATGCTAAGAATGATGTTAATTTAGCTTTTTTCTCAAATGTATTTATATGTTCTAATTCTTCTTCCCATGTTATTGTTTTTGTTTCTTTATCATATTTTCCACCATTTAATTCTGATTTTTCTTCATCTATTTCATATGGCAGTTCATCTACTAATTTTACTATACCTCCACCTATGTAATCTGTTATTTCTGCTTTAAAGTTTATTGTATAATCTAATTTGTCTTTTGATGAGGTTATTTCTTCAGGTCCTGTTTTTGTTATTTCTGTCTCTATACCTGTTTTTATTGTTCTATATTTATTTGTTATTTTATATAAATAGTTTATTGCCTCATTTGTTTGGTCTTCTGTTTTTGTTATTGTTGGATTATCTTCATAGTATTCTAAGTCACCTTTATTTGTTTCACTTTCTGTTACACTATATACTATTCTTTCCCCTGTTTCTTTAACATATTTTGGAAGTCCTCTTTCTTCATATGTCCAATTGTTTTCATCATTTAATATTTTTGTTACTACTTTATTTTGTGGCATTATTAATATTTTTATTGTTACACTTTCTGGACGTTTTCCCTCTACATTGTCACTGTCTTCCCATATTTTTTGTACTTTATAGTTTGTTTTATATTCCTGTTTTACTATTGTACTATCTGTTGCTGTTTTCTTTATGAGTTCTTGTCCTGGTCTTTCCTCAAATTCTTCTGGATAATATGTTATTATTTTTCCTCCTACTTCTGCTACTAAATCCTTTATTACATCTTGATTTTTATATACTATTCCTATTTGTTTTTCAACTTCTACTCTATATTTTCCAGTTTCTGTAGTGTCTACATTTTTTATTTCTTGTATCCATGTTATTGTATGTGCTTTTTCGTTATAAGTTCCTCCTGCTAAGTTTGATTTTTCAATATCTATGTTTTCTGGTAATAGTGTTACTATCTCTACTTTTGCTTTTCCTATGTATCGCTCAATGTCTGATATATATTTAATATTATATGTTACCACTCCATCTTCTCTTGTTAGTACTGGTATGTTTGTTGTTTCTTCTATATATCCTGCCTCTACTGTAGCTGTTATTTGTATATTATTTTCTACTGTTGGTGGCATTAATTTGTAATAATAGTTTACTACTGTTGAGTTATTTGATTCAATTGTAACTTTTTGCTTTGGTGGACTTATATATCCTGTGTATGTTTTTACATTGGGTTGTACTTCAGTACCTAGTGGTGCTGATAATATTTCTGTATCTTTTAATGTATATCCATAATCACTTAAGTTTTGCTGGTAATGATTTACTCTATATTGTGGATTATTTGCATTTGCTGTTAATGTGACTGCTTTTTCTGGCATAGTAAATGTAAAGTTCTGATTTGTCGAAGTCAGAGTTCCTGTCCAGTTTTTCCAGGTATATCCTGCGACTAATGTTGCATTAACTGTTACAGATTGCCCTTTTCTATAATACCCTCCTTCTGTTACAGAGGCTATTCCTGTTCCTTTATTTAATGAAACTAAGTATGCAGTTTCTAATACTTGGTTACATCTACTACAATGTCCATATCTTACACCTTTGTTTACTCCATTATTTGTTGCATATGTATATACATATGGGTTGTTTGGTGGTACTAAATGTCCTAAGGCTGGAATAGTTCTAGTAATTTCATCTCCACATATCGTACATCTCTCTGTTCTTTCTCCTCCTTGTGTACATGTTGCTGTTGTTTGTCCTATTGGTTGATAATTGTGTTCATGCTCTAAGGTTAACCTTATATGTCCATCTTCTAAAATAGCACCTTTAGTAGAGTTAGAAAAATCCATAATACAACTTGTATTCCTCCTGTAAGCAGTCGTATCACTAGTAATTTCCTCATTCCAAAACGATGTACCACTATAAGCAACTCTATCTTGCCTTGCATTTTCATCGCCAGTAGTTCCCCCTTCATAACCACCACCTGCACCACCAGAAACTGATACTCTATGTAGCCAACTCCCTTCAGCATAACTATAATCAAGTTCTGTTGCCTTACTTCCCTGTCCTGCTGTTCCGATTACCTTTTTCAGCATTAGCATATCCTCTATTATGACCTCCCTTACCTACTGTTTGAGAGCCTTGATTCCATGAAACATATACTGAAAATCCTCCACCAGGACCACCTGGAGCTACTATTATTCTATCAGATAATGATTTCCCTCCCAATCTAATATCAGAGGCACCACCACCTGCACCAGAATATCCTCCTGGAGGTTCTGAATGTCTATAAATATTTCCACCATATTCTACCCAATCCATAGGATTATATTTTCCATTTGGGTGTTCTGTACTTGTTGAACCATATCCAAGTCCATCTCCACCACCATTCCATCCACCAGTTTTATTTTCTCCTTTTTTACCAACATATAAATAAAGGGTTGTACCTTCTGTTAAATTTATTTTCCCTGTTACTTTTGTTCCTGCCCCAGGGTTAGTGTCATGAAAGTCAGTTTCTCCACCTCCAAATTTTGCTTTTCCTTTTGCACCAGAAGCACCAAGAATTTCGAATGTATATGTTCCTGTTTTAGGAACAATAAAGGTCTGTTCAGCACCTGTTGCATTAAATTCCCATGATGGATTAGTTGTTGTTTCAGCTGATAATATTTCCTCTGTCTTAGCTTCTATATCTGCAATTTCTTGTCCATTTCTATTTGCAATTTTTATAGCTATTGATAATACTGATATTACACAAATTATTGCTATTAATAAAGCAATCGCAAATATTATACCTTTCTTTTTTTGCTTCATAATGGAATCCTCCTTCTTTACATGCTAGTGAATGGTTAATAATTAATATAATTTCTATCCTTATTATATATTTTTATATATTCTTATGTAAATGGGGAATTTAGCTAAAGACAAAGAGTCCCCTGTATTTTACTACGGAAACTCTTTATCTAATATTTATTTCTTTTAATTTAAATTATTATTTCTTTTTTGTAATATTTTGTCACTTTTTCTAGGGAACTAAAGATTTTGCGAAAACCTTTATTTATTTAGAAATCTAATTTTACTTATGTTTGGTTCTTTTTTATTTATTACCCTAATTATCATATATCCACTGATTCCTAATGAACTTATAATTATTATAATAATTATTGCACTTACCACTATTCCTGTTTTTACACTTATTACTATTGTTGCTTCTGAGATATTGTCTTCTGAATTCATATCTTCTGTATTTTCTAATTTTGCTTTGTTTGTCTGTGTTCCTAAGTTGATTTCTTTGTTTATCCATCTTAAACTTAGTTTTATTTCTTTACTTTCTCCTGCTTGTAGTTCTACTTCTTTTTCTAGTTCTCCTTCTCTAATTATCTTCCATTCTTCTGTTGCTTCTATTACCTCACATCCATTTGGTAGTTTTTCTAATATTCTTACTTTTCCTTCCATTTCTCCTGTATTTGATACTTTTATATTGTAGTCTACTGTTATTTGTGCATTTTTTATTTCTGATGCTTTTAGTTCTATTTTTGTTAGTTTGTTGTTTGATATTTCTAAGTTCTTTCCATTTATTGTTATTTTTTCTATTGTTTTTTCTATTCCATAGTTTACTACTTTTTTCTTGTTTAGTATTTCGTATTTTTGTAGTTCTCCTGTGTCTTTTATTTCTATTTTTATGTCTTCTGCTTCAAAGTATCCTTTTTGGGCTTCTGTTTGGTGTATTGTGTATTCTCCTATTGGTAACCTGTTTATTTGGATTTTTCCTTTTTCTGTTTCTAGTTCTTTTATTATTTTTCCGTCTTTGTCTATTATTTGAATTTTTCCTTCTATTAGTTCTTTTGTTTCTTCATCTCTTAATGTTATTTCTATTTTTGTGTAGTCTTGTTCTATTTTTGTTCCTTGTTCTTCTTTTGTATCTTTTATGTTTAAGTCTTTTTGTTCTGTTGTATATCCTCTTTCTTCTGTGTCTTTTGTTATTATTTCATATTCTCCTAAAGGTAACCCTTCTATTATTTTTTCTGCTTCTCCTGTTTCGTATTCATATATTATTTCTCCTGTTTCTTTGTCTTTTATTTGTACTGTTATTCCTGGAATTGGTTCCCCTGTTTCTTTGTCTACTATTTCTATTTTTGTTTTGGTTTTTTGGTCTTTCATCTCTATTTTTTCTGTTTGTTTGTATTCCTTTAGGCTTATTCCTTTTTCTGCTTGTTTGTTATAGTAATATATTTGTCCTTGTTCATTTGTCTGAAATTGTATTTCGTCTGCTGTTACATATCCTTTTGGTGGTTCTATTTCTTTTAGGATATATGTTTTTCCTGCTTCTAGTTTTCTTATTTCATGGGCTTGTTCTGTTGTTTCCCATGTGTCTATTTGTCTTGTTTCTTCTATTATTTCTAGTTTTGCTCCTTTTAATGGGTTTCCTTCTTGGTCTATTTTTTCTATTTGGACTGTTCTACTTTTGTTTTCTATTGTTTGGTTTATGTTTATTTGTTCTATTTCTTGACCCTTATAGCTTCCATCTATTTCTATCGTTTGTTCGTTTAGTATATATCCTATTGGTGCTTGTATTTCTTTTAGATAGTATTTTCCTAGTGGTAGGTCTATTGTGTATTTGGCTTTTCCGTTTTTGTCTGTTATTACTTTTTCTATTAGGGTGTCTTTTGGTATTATTATTCCATTTTCTCCTGTTATATCTTCTTTTGAGTATATTCCTATTATTGCTCCTTCTAGTTTTTCTCCTGTTTCTTGGTCTTTTTTGATTATTCCTGTTTCTCCGTTTTCTTCGTTTCCATTTAGGTTTATTTTTTGTCTTTCATTTTTATAACTTATTTCTATTTTTTGTACTGCTGTTTTTTCTCCTTGATATGAAACCTCAAATTCTTTTGGTTCTTTGTTTAGTACAAATCCTTCTACTGTTTTTACTTCTTTTATATAGTATTTTCCTATTGGCAGGTTGTCTATGTATGCTTTTCCTTGTGCGTTTGTTGTTATTTTTTTTACTAGTTGGTCTTTTTCACATAGTTTTGTTCCTTGGTTGTCTATTGTATATATGTCTTCTTTTGCATATATTTCGAATTCTGCTCCTTCTATTTGTCTTTTTTGATATATTGGGTCTATTGTTCCATCTTTTCTTGTTTCTGCTCCTTGTAAGTATTCTCCTGTTTTTGTTATCTCTAGTTCTCCAAACATTTCGTCATTGTATTGTTCTACGTTTATTATTATTTCTTTTGTTTCTGGGTCTTCATAGTATGCTGTATTCATTTTTACTTTGAATTTTACTGGTTCTTTTGGTTGCTCTTTATAGGTTCCTTCTTTCATTTTTCCTTCATATCCTGTTAATATGTATCCGTCTGGTGCTCCTATTTCTCTTAGTTCATATTCTCCTATTTGTAGTCTTAGTGGTGTTATGAATTCTCCTTTTTCGTTTGTTTGATATGGATTTTCTTCTGTTCCATATTTTATTATTGTTGGATATGAGACTGTGTATTCTATGTATTTGTTTTGTGTTACACTCCATATTCTATATTTTGCATTTTTGTTTAGGACTGTTTGCTTTGTTTGTGTATCTTTTTTTATTACTTTTATTAAGGCTTCGAATTCTTCGTCTACTAATACTCTTTGTGCTTGTGGTGTTCTGTTGTCTTCTTCTATTGTTACTATGAATGGTTCTATTGGTTTTCTGTCTTCTGGTACTGTGCTTTCTATTACTACATATTGTCCATATGCTAGTTCTGGACTTGTTACTTCTCCTTGTCTGTTTGAGAATATTTCTGGTGTTCTTTCTCCATTTTGATTTTTACTGTAGTCTAGTGCTGTTTGTTCTTTACTGAAGTCATATCCTATAAAGTCTTCACTTTTATATCCTGCATTGTCTTGTTTTTTTATTGTTCCATTTTTTACTCCTTCTAAGTCTCTTATTAAGTAGATTTTGAATCCTGCTCCTTCTAGTGCTGGTAGTTCGGTTGTACTACTGTTTGAGCTTACTTTCTTTATTCTGAAGGCTTGCTTTTTTACTTGCTCTTTTACTGTTATATTTCTTGTTATTTGTGCAACTGTTTCTCCTTCATAGTTTACACTTATTTCGTATTTTGTTTGGTCTTGTATATATCCTTTTGGTGCTGTTATTTCTTTTATATAGTATTTTCCTATTTCTACGTTTTCAAATTTTAGGCTTCCATTTCTTATTGTTGCTCTTTTTACTTCTTGGTCTTTATTATATATTTTTCCTGTTACTGTGTCTTTATGATTTATGTTTTCTGCTGCATATAGTCCATATATTGCTCCGTCTAGTGTTCCGTCTCCTTGGCTTAAGTTTCTGTTTGTTTCTTTGTCTATTTTGTTTACGTTTATTGTTCCTTTTACTCTTGTGTTACTGTATTCCCCATTTCCATTTGTTATTTTTATTGTTTGACCATTGTTGGTTGCACTTATTGTTATGTCGTTATTTTTTTTGTTTCCATTGTTATAGTCTCCATAGTATCCATTTGGTGTTCCTGTTTCTATTATTCTGAATTTTCCTTCGTTTTTTCTATTTGCATATAACCATCCACTTAAATAACTTCTATCTCCTTGGAATTCTAGTGTATTACTTTTTGTGTATATTTCATATGCTCCTTTTTCTTTGTTCCATTCATATATTGTGAATGTTGCTCCACTTATTCTTTTTCTTGTTTCACTGTCTACTTTTATTGCTTGTATTTTTATTTTGTTTGGTTCATTTGTTATATTGTAGTTGTATTCATGATATCCTGCTTCTGCTATTATTAGTTCTTTTTCTGTTCTTGCATTTGTATAATATGTTGGGGCTTTTTCTTCTATTATTTTGTATTTCCCTTGGTTTGTGTCTGTATATGTCATTACTTGTGTTGTATATGTCCCATTTCCATTGTCTATTAGTGTATTCTTTTTTATATATGTACTTCCATTCCATTCATATAACCCAAAGGTTGCTCCATTTAGTTTTTCTCCTGTTATACTGTCTTTTTTTGTTATTGTTACTTTTGTTGTGTGGGCTTCCCATACTGCATATAGTGTGGTGTTTCTTGTTGGTGTGTATGTGTCTCCTCCCTTATAATTTATTGTTTCAGCGTTTGAGCTTGTACTCCATCCTTTGAATGTATATCCTTTTCTTGTTGGGCTTGGTAATGTTACTCTTGCTAATGTCCAGTTTGCATATAAATTAACTACTCCTGTCGTGTTTCTTAAGTTTATTACACTTTGGCTATTATTATATACTTTTGCCCCACTTGCACTTGTTGCCCAACCATTGAATGTTGCTCTTGCCATTACTTCTGTATTTGCCTGTCCACTATGTTTATAGTTGTATGTTACTTTATATTCTCTTTTGTATGCATTTGCTGTTAGGTTCTTGGCTACATTATATGTGTGTGTACTGTTTGCCATAGTTCCACTTGTTTGTGCATTTCCATTATATTTTATCTGATATGTTATTGGCGTCCATTGTGCTATATAGTTCTTATTTCCTGTTGATCCTTTTGGTATTGTTACTGTTATTTGGGCTGTTGTTCCATTTGATCCTGTCCATCCAGCAAATGTATATCCTGTTTTTGTTGGGTTTTTTAATGTTATTGTGCTTGTTTCTGGTGTGTATCTTGTTGGATTTCCTGTTACTGTTCCTCCATTTAACTGATATGTTATTGTATATTCTATCGTTGACCATTTTGCTTTTATTGTATCTGTCACTCCTTTGGCTTCCCCAAATGTATATATTGCATTTGTTGTTAAACTACTCATTGTTCCATTCGTGTTTGTTCTTTCCCAGCCTGCAAATATATACCCTGCCCTTGTTGGTACTGGTATATTTAGAGTTGTATTATAGTTTTGTGTATACGTTCTTTGTGTTGTAAATGTGTTCCATGTTCCTCCATTTGGATTTACTACTAATGTTGATTGATTTATTGTCCAGTTTGCTTTTAATGTTGCGTCTTCTGTTCCCATTGTGAATTTTGTTCCTTCTAATTTACTTCCTGCACCTGTTCGTGTCCAATTTTGAAATGTGTATCCTTTTCTTGTTGGATTTGCTATTGTTCTTTCTGCTCCTGTTTCCAAAAATACTTCTGTATTTGTTGTTTTTCCTTCCCATGTTCCTCCATTTGGGTTTACTGTCAAAGCGAATTCTTTGATTGCCTCTAAAGTAATATTTATATATCCATTACCATTATTATCAAATCTGTTAGCTTCATAATCAACTGAGTTAGTTTCAATTTTATTTCCTATTCCACTTACATTACTGAATAATTTTGTATCATAGTATGCTGTTCCTGCATATGCTTTTCCATCTTGAGCATAATTTTTTAGGCCTGCCACATTAGTGTATTCTTTGTGATATTCGTCAACTATAGTTGTTCTTCCCCCACGGTAACCACCTCCTGCTCCACCTGTTATAGTTAACCTACGTAATATACCATAATAATTACCTTGCACACGATATCCTAAATATGTATAGCTTATAGCAGGTGCTCCTGTAACATAGGTTACTCCAGAAGAGTTTGCAGGTCTAGGATTAGATATTGCATATGCACTCATCTGGTGACCACCACTAAATTGATGTCTTGGTCTTACACCATCTATTTCAGGTTCTGTATTAATTGACATAAGGGATATATATATAGATGTTCCAGCACCACCTCCTCCTGGGGCAACTAATATTCTGTTATTAGCTGACATTCCACTTAATCTAATATCTGAGGCACCTCCACCTCCTCCTGCATTTCCTCTACAATAAGTTGAAAAAGTTTCGTTTAGATTCCAATCTGAGCCAACAATGGTATTTATATAAGTTTCAGATCTTCCTGAACCACCACCATTCCAGCCACCAGTTTTACCAGAGCCTCTTTTTCCAACATATAAATATAATTCAGTTCCTGCTGTTAACTTTACAGTTCCTGTTACTATTGCACCTTTAGTTCCATATCCATATACATTTTTTCCTGCTATTTTAAGTGTTGAATCAGCTCCTTTAGCTCCAGCAACTTCAAACGTGTAATCTCCTGTTACTGGAACAACCCATTTGTATGGTTTATTTTCACTATTTGTAGGTATTTTCTTTCCGTGCCAATAATTCATTTTTAGTTATTGATAAGTCTGCATATGGGTCTGATGCTCCCTTTTCCACTGCTAATATATCTTCTGTTTTAGCTTCCATATCTGCTATTTTCTTACCAGTTTTATTTACTATTTCTATACCTATTATTAATAATGCTATTACGAAAATTATTGCTGTTAATAAAATATATGCTAATACTATTCCTCTTGCTTTTTGTTTCATTTTACATTACCCCCTTTATATAATGGTATAATTAATGTTTTAAATTTTTTATCGTCTAATAAGTATCCGTGTGTGTGTGTGTGTTACAGCACCAACGGTTTTAGCATCTTCACTTTTCTCATTTGCTTTCATTATGGATGCCTCCCTCTAATATATTAGTAAATAGTTAATAGTTAATAAATTTTGTGTGGAATATCATTTTAAAATTTATTAATTATTAACTATTAAAGTAGTTTCTATACTTATGACACGTATTATATATATTATATAGTTGTATGTAAACAGTAAAAAACGCTAAAAATAAAGGGCTTCTCGTATTTTTCTACGGAAACCCATTGGTTAATATTTATTTCTTTTCATTTAAATTATTATTTCTTTTTTGTAATATTTTGTTGCTTTTTTAGGGAAATACAAATTTCTAGATTTTTCTGCTTTGTATTAAAGTTACTACAATATTAATGTATATAAACGAAACAATCTATACAATGATATAAATTTTATATCATTTTGAAATCTTTTCTACCTTTTTTTCATTTTCTTTCATGCTTATATAGTCTTCTATTCCTAGTTTTATTACTGTTACTATTGGAACTGCTAGGAACATTCCTATTATTCCAAAATATGCCCCAAATACTGTTACTGAAAAGATTACTAGTATTGGACTTATATTTAATGAACTTCCTGTAATTCTAGGGTTTATTATGTTTGCATCAATTTGTTGTAATATTATAACTGTTATTGCCATCCATATAGCTTGTGGAATTCCTCCTGTTAATGCTGTTATTATTATAGCTACTACTACAGCAATTACAGCTCCTAGATAAGGAATTAAGTTAAATAGTCCTATCATAAATCCAAGTAGTACTGCATATTTTACATGTAATATGCTCATTGCTATAGATACCATTATTCCTACAACAAATCCATCTAATAATTGACTTGATAGGAATTTAAAGAATACTTCATTTGAGCGTCTAAAGTTTTTACCTATATCTTTATATGTATCATTTTTAAATACTGCTTTACAAAATCTTCTTGCAAAGTTTAGTATTTGACTTCTTTCTGCTAATATGTATATTGATACTACTAGTGTTACAAATATATCAAATAATGTAGTTGCAAGCCCTAGTACTCCTTTTATGTATTGTCCTAAGTTTTCTAAACTAAAGTATTGAGTTAAATCTATATCTCCTAAACCTTCTATTATCTGTATTGCATTTATTTTATTTAATAGTGAATCTTCTGGCATTTCTTTTATTGCTTCTATTGCTTTTGTATAGTAGTTTGGTAAGCTACTTACTAAATCCATTATGCTTTCAGATGCAGTAGGAATTACAAATTTTATTACTAATACACAGAAGATTATTGCTATTGCATACACAATTAGTATTGATAACCATCTAGCTTTCTTTTTTATTCCTATCTTTCTTAGTTTTGACTCTAGCCCCCTACATGGTATATAGAATAAATATGCTATTATTACTGCCATTATAAATGGGTATAGAATTCCTATTAGTCCCTTTAGCCAATTTGTTATCTCTCCAAATTTGTCTAATACTTTATATACTACTATTACTGCTACTGCAAATGTGAACCAATATAACCATTTGGTTATTACTTTTTTTTGTTTTTCCATTTTAACTTTCCTTTCTTTATTTTCCAATGGTAAGTCCTACAGGGCAATGATCACTACCATATACCTCATTATAAATTGTAGCTTCTTTTATATTTTTTTCTATTGATTTTGAAGTTATAAAATAGTCTATTCTCCAACCGACGTTTTTTTCTCTAGCATGAAACATATATGACCACCATGTATATGCCTCTTCTTTTTCTGGATATAAATATCTAAATGAGTCTATAAAACCAGAATTTAATAGTTCTGTCATTTTTCCTCTTTCCTCGTTTGTAAATCCAGCATTTCCTACATTTGTTTTTGGGTTTTTTAAGTCTATTTCTTTATGTGCAACATTTAAGTCTCCACAAAGAATAACTGGCTTTTTTTTGTCTAAATCTATTAGGTATTTTCTAAATTCGTCTTCCCATACCATTCTATAGTCTAATCTTTCAAGTTCTCTTTTTGCATTAGGTGTATAACAGTTTACTAGATAAAATTTTTCAAATTCTAAGGTTATAACTCTTCCTTCTTGGTCATGTTCTTCAATACCAATTCCATATGTCGCTTTTAATGGCTCTATTTTTGTAAATATTGCTGTTCCTGAATATCCTTTTTTTACTGCACTATTCCAATACTGTTTATATCCCTCAAAATTAATTTCAGCTTGTCCTGGTTGCATTTTCGTTTCTTGTATACAAAATATGTCTGCGTCTTCTGCTACAAAAAAGTCGTTAAATCCTTTTGTTATTGCTGCTCGTAATCCATTTACATTCCATGAGATTAATTTCATATTAATTCCTTTCTTATTTTCATATATAATATGGGCACGATTTATCGTGCCCCAAATCTTATTTTACATATATATAACATTCTAAGTTTCTTCTTCCAAAGATTTCACATTCTCTATATGTGTCCATATAAACATCTAGTTTATTATTTTTTATTGCTCCACCTCTGTCTTGCACTACAAACCATCCTCCATTTGCTTTGTTTGCAAAGTATGGTATATATATTATTGTTCCAATTGGATATGCTGATCCTGCTGCTACTGTATACCATGCTGTTGCTCTTGCTCCTGAGGCTGTTATTCCATATCCTGGTGATGATGGAGATTTTCCACATGTTGATGCTGTATATGCTGAGGCATTTAGTGTTTTTACTTGTGGTTCTATCCCTTCTACTAGTTTTGCTAAACCTTTTGCATTTTGTGATGATACTGTTCCTTCTCTATATGAATTTGAACTTCTAGTTGATACTTCTAATGTTTCTTTTACGATTTCATTTACTGGTTGTGAAATAATTTTATTACTTATCTCTATTTTTTCTATTTCTATATCATTTTGATATTTTACTTTATATACTGATTGCTTTTTTCCTGTCTTACCTTTTTTCTGGACTTTATAGTTTTTTGATGAATTATCTACATCAACTTCTTTTCCGTTTTCATCTAATGTTTTATAAGATATTTCTTCATTTTTTGTTACTATTTTTTCGGTAATTGGTGAATAGTTTGATAATAATTGCTCTACAGATACTCTTTGGCTTTCTTCTGCTAGAGTTACCAATTCCGTAGGGTTCTCAGATGATGCTATTGTTATTGTTGCATTTTCATTTGATACTTCTGCATCTAATGATGGAAATACATTTTCTGTTGGTAATACTATTATATGGTTTTCTTCTAGTATTTCTGATACTACTTTTTTTGTTGTGATGACTTCTATCTGGTAATTGTCTGATAGAACAATTTTTACTGTTCTTAAACTTGTCGTAGTTGCTCTTACTCCCATACCAAGCATAAAAATTAGCATAACTGTAATCAAGGCTATCTTTTTTATGGATAAAGATGCTTGTTCATTTTCTTTCATACGCTCTATACTACCTCCTATTTACATGGTGTGATTATACTATTAATTAAAAGATTTGTCAAATGTTTTTCGTTTTCCTTTTTCCCTTGTATTTCTAGGGAAGTAGCATTTTTTGATTTTTTGTATTAAAAATTGTGTCGTAAAATATCGAATATGATTCTAAATTTAAGTGTGTCCCTTTTTCCAAAAAAATGGAAAAGAGAACCGTCCCCTTTTCCACTTTTCCACAAATTTATATATAATTTACAATATTAGCAAAATCCTCTAGACTTAAGGCTTCTCCTCTAATTTTTTCACTTATATCTAATTCATTTAGAATTTCTCTTATATGTTCTTTATTATTGAATAGTTCACATTGTGATAGTGCGTTTATTAAAGTTTTTCTTCTTTGCATAAATGCATATTTTATGATTTCGAATAGTTTTTCTTCGTCTTTTACTTTTACTGGTGGTTCTTTTCTTATTTTTAAGTTTATAACTTCTGAGTCTACTTCTGGTGCTGGCATAAAAGATGTGTGTGGTACTTTTAATATTTCTTTTGCTTCTGCATAATAAGCTACTGTATATGTAATTGCTCCACTTAGTTTTCCTCCTGGTGTTTCACATAACCTATCTGCTACTTCTTTTTGTATCATTACTGTAATGCTTTCAAAGTCTCCCTTTTCTTCTAATAGTTTCATTATTATTGGTGTTGTTATATAATATGGAAGGTTTGCTACTATCTTGGCATTTTTTATTCCTGTTTGTTTCCTTTCTTTTCTTATTATTTCATTTAGGTCTACTTTTAAGATATCTTGATTTATTATTTCTATATTGTTAAATAATGAAAATCTGTCTTGTAATATTTTTATCATTCTTTCATCTAGTTCTACTACAATTACTTTTTTTGCTTTTTTTAATAGTTCATTTGTTAGAGTTCCAAGTCCTGGTCCAATTTCTATTACTAAGTCATCTTCTGAAATATTAGCATTTTCTACTATTTTATATACTACTTCTTCATCTATTAAAAAGTTTTGCCCAAGTGATTTGTTTGCATTTATTCCATATTTTTTTATTATAAATTTTGTTTCTTCATATATATTCATGATTTTCTCCTAATTCTTTATTATCTTCCTTCTTACATATTCATAGGCTATTACACCTGTCGCTACAGCCGCATTTAGGCTTTCTGTTTTTCCGTAGCATTGGTATTTTTGCCTTTTGGTCTGCTATGTTTAAGATTCCTTTTGATACTCCATTTGCTTCATTTCCTATTATTATTACTTTTTTGCTAAAGTCTATTTCGTATATGGAGTTTTCTGTGTTTAATGATGTTGCTAGTATTTCATATTCATGTTTTTTTATGTTTCTTATTGTTCTTATTATGTCTTGTGATTCTATTACTTTTACTCTAAATATTGCTCCCATTGTAGATCGTACTACTTTTGGGTTATACGCATCTACTGTGTCTTTTGATACTATAATTTGTTTAAGTCCTACACTGTCTATTGTCCTTATTATTGTTCCTAGGTTCCCTGGGTCTTGTATTCCATCAAGTACAAATATTATGTCTTCATTATAGTTTATTTTGTCTTCAGTGTTTTCCATTTTTATTACTGCTAACATTCCTTGTGGATTTTTTACGTCTGTTATCCTAGAGAATACTTTTTCAGATACATAGATACAGTTATATTTTGCAATTTGATATAATAGCTTTTGTTCGATACATTGCTCTTTCATGCATTCTTCACAAACAATTATCATTTCGATTTTGACTTTTTCCTCTATTGCTTCTTCTATTAATTTTACACCTTCTATTATAAATTGTTTTTTTTCGTCTCTGTATTTTTTGTCTTTTAATTTTTTTATGTTTTTTATTATTTCATTGTCTTTGCTTGTGATTACTTGCATTTTTATATATCCTCCTTTTAAATAATTAATTACTAATAAAGGGCACAGTGGTGTCACGTCTCACTGGTATTCCCTCAAACGGTGCCCCTACGAGATATAAAATAATGTGGATTATTTTTCAATCATTTGTAAGAACCCTTTTGTTTCTTTGATTATATCGTTTTCGTTTTTTAGATTGTATGTTATATATGGATTTACTCCTGATGAGAATTTTATTCTATCTTTATATTCTCCTATTAATTTTGGCACTGCTTCCATATTGAATTTTTTTGTGTTTAGGTTGAATATAATTTTATTTCCTTTTTGCATTACTTTTATAATGTTTGATTTTTTTGCTAATTGTTTTATTCTTGTTATTTCTAATAGGTTTTCTACTTCTGATGGTAAATTTCCAAATCTATCTATGATTTCTTCTATTACTTTTTCTATATCTTCTTCATTATTGCATAGTGCAATGTCTTGGTATATTTCAATTTTTTGACTACTGTTTTGTATGTATTCATCTGGTATAAAACTTGAAATATTTAAATCTATTTGAACTTCTATTTCTTCTTCTACCTTAATTCCTTTCATCTCTTTTACTACTTGGTCTAATAGTTTGCAATACATATCATATCCAACTTCTCCCATATGCCCGTGTTGCACTTCTCCTAACATACTTCCTGCCCCACGAATTTCTAAATCTCTCATTGCAATTTTAAATCCTGATCCAAATTCTGTAAAGTCTTTTATTGCTCTAAGCCTTTTATCTGCTATTTCTGGTAATAGTTTATCCCTTTTGTATGTAATATATGCATATGCTTCTTTATCACTTCTTCCAACTCTTCCTCTTATTTGATATAATTGTGCTAGTCCTAATCTATCTGCATTTTCAACTATTATAGTGTTTGCATTTGGTATGTCAATACCAGATTCTAATATTGTTGTACATACCATTACATTTGAATTTCCCCAAATGTAATCTTGCATTATATTTTCGATTTCTTCTCCTCTCATTTTTCCATGTGCAAATACTACTTTTGCTTCTGGTACTAATTCTTGGATTTGGTTTACTTTCTTTTCTATTCCTTCAACATTGTTATATAAGTAATATACTTGACCATTTCTTTCTAATTCTTTTGTTATAGCTTCTTTTATTACTTCTTCATCATATTCTAATAAATAAGTTTGTACTGGTTTTCTATCTTGTGGTGGTTCATATATAACAGACATATCTCGAACACCTACAATTGACATGTGTAATGTTCTTGGTATTGGTGTTGCTGTCATTGTAAGTACATCTACATTTGTTTTATATTCTTTTATTTTTTCTTTGTGTTTAACTCCAAATCTATGCTCTTCGTCTATTATTAATAATCCTAATTCCTTAAATTCTATATCTTTACTTAGTAGTCTATGTGTGCC
Organism: uncultured Clostridia bacterium; assembly: GCA_948745425.1. GTDB lineage: Bacteria > Bacillota > Clostridia > TANB77 > CAG-508 > CAKPSH01. The sequence goes on along the minus strand of CAPZDM010000010.1, from coordinate 11,354 downwards.
TATTACAATATCAAGTTCTCCTAATTTTAGTTTTTTTATTATTTCTTTTTGTTGTTTAGAACTTTTAAAACGGTTTAATAGTTCTACTTTTATTGGATAGGTTCTCATTCTTTCTTTAAATGTTTCATATTGCTGACTAGCAAGTATTGTTGTTGGTGCAAGATATGCAACTTGTTTTGAGTCCATACACGCTTTAAAGGCTGCTCGAAGTGCAACTTCTGTTTTTCCATATCCAACATCTCCACATAATAGTCTATCCATTGGTTTTTGTTGTTCCATGTCTTTTTTTACTTCTTGTATACATCTTAGTTGGTCATCTGTTTCCCTAAATGGAAAGTCATCTTCAAATTGTTTTTGCCATGGTGTATCTTTAGAAAATGCATATCCTTTTGCTTTCTCACGTTTTGCGTACAATTCTATTAAGTTTCTTGCAACTTCTTGTAAATTGGATTTTACTTTTGCTTTTGTTTTTGACCATTCTTGACTTCCTAGTCTGTTTAATTTTGGTGCATCACTTTCTCCACCTATATATTTCCTGACACTGTCTAGTGCATCTGTTGGAATATATAAGATATCATCGTCTTTATATCTTATTTTTATATAATCTTTTATTACTCCATCTGCTTTTATAGTATTTACACCTATGAATTGTCCTATACCATTTATTCTATGAACAATATAATCTCCAATTTTTAAATCAGAGAATATTACAGTTTCTCCTTCTTTGAATTCTTTACTTAGTCTTTTAGCTTTTTGTTTTATATTTCCTTTTTTGTTTTCTTCATTTATTTGATTATTAAATGTTTCATCTATTTCTTTTAATTCATTATATTTAAATGTAAATACATTTTCTTTTCTTTGAATTGCATCTTGTTTTTCTAAGTATATTTTATGAGATTTATCTAAACTTTTAATAATTGTGTCATAATCATACATATTTTCTATTATGTATGGTATCTTTCTTTTCTTTTCTATTAAATCTTTTAAGATTAGTTTGTTGTCTGATAATATTGATTCTGTTCTTAATTTTATCTTATTGATTTCATCCAAGAATATCATATAATTTTCATTTATGTATTCTATTATATTAGATTTAGTTTCTCCTATTTCTTCATTTGCAGGATAGATTTCGACTTGCTCTACATTTTCTATTGACCTCTGACTTGATATGTTAAAATATCTTATTGAGTCTATTTCATCTCCCCAAAGTTCAATTCTTGCTCCTTCTGTTTCAGATAAGGAAATGTCTATTATATCCCCTCTAATGCTAAATTGACCTCTTCCTTCAATTAAGTCATATCTTTCATATCCTAGTTTTACTAGTTTTTCTTTTATTTCTTCAATATTATAGGTTTTTGATACTTCGAATTTTATAATATTTTCATATAGAGTTTTTTTAGATATTATTGGTTGCATGATAGCTTCTATTGGCATTATTACAATTTCTGCTTCGGTTTTATACATTTTGTTTATCGCTTCTATTCTTTCGTATAATAAGTCTTTACTTTGAGCTTCAATTTCATATGTTGTAATTTCTTTTTTAGGGAATAATACTGTGTTTTTACTAAAATATTTGCAGTTTTTAAAGATTTCTTTTGCTTGTAGTTCATTATATGTTATTATACATATTGGTCTTTTTATTAGTTTTATAGTTGTTCCTGCAATATATGATTTTGATACGTCAGTTAAGCCCAATAAATATATTGGGCTTATTTTATTTTGAGCTTTTTTAATATATGAATTAAATTGCTCATTATTTAATAATTTTTCTGTAATAATTTTCACTTTTATTCTGCCTCTTTCTTTGGGAAATTAATAGTCTAATTATACAATGGAATTCCTAAGAAATCAATAGAAAATGGGTAATATTACATAATTTAATTTGTTCTTAAATATTGTGCTCTTATTTTTATAATTTGTGTTTTTAAATAATCTATTTCCTGGTTTTCTTTTTGTATTCGTTCTTGAAATATTTTTATCATTTGTTGCTTTTCATTTTGTGTTAAATCACTTTCTTTTATATTTCCTTGTCTGAATTCTTCAAATTTTATTTCTATATCACTTGGAGCTAGAAAACTTTGTTTTTGTATTATTTGATTATTATAGTTATATTGTTCATTATCTAATATGTTCTTTTTATTTTTATTAAAGAGCCCTCTAAAAAAATTGATTACTTTTGTGAATATGTTTTTTTCTTTTATAACAGTTAGGCTTTTTTCTTTTGTATTATTCACCATTTCTTCCTTCTCCATCCTTTTCTTTACTTTTGTTTCTATCATTTAATAATTTATTATATCCTTCATATAATTCTTGTAACTCTTGTTTTTCTCTCTGTTTTTCTGTTAATTGTGTATTATATTCTCCTAAACTTATTGATGTTTTCTGATCTTTTTCATTATATCTATCAAGTATATCTCCATATTTTGCAATTAAATGTTGTTTTTCCATTTCTGCTACATTGTATAAAAATATATTTTGCTCTGTTTCGTCTGCATCTTTAAATCCAGTATCTTCAATATATGTTCTTAATTCAAATTTTTCGAAAGATTTTCCTACTTGCCTTAAACTTGCAATTCTATTTTCTAAATATGTTAATATTTCTTCTTTTTCTGGTAATTTTTCTTCTTCAACTTCTGCCATTCTTATATATTTAACCATATCAATGTCTACTTTTCTATCGTTTTTAATATATTGTTCTAATTCATTATTTTCATTACCTATAAATCCTGCCATAACTGAGTTTAAGTCATTACCTTCTATATCTTCTATTTTCTGTTGTTCTAATATCTCTAGAAATTTCTCTATCTGTCCATCTGGAAATTTTTCTGTTGATTTTAGACCTATTAAGTACATTTGAACTTTTTTCATTATTCTTTTTTCTTGTATTCTAAGATATATTGGATATAGTTTAGAGTATTTTATATCTTTATCTTCTATTACTTTTAAGGTTTCTATTATAGTTTCAGTATCTAATTTATCGATTTTTTCTATAAAGCTTAATAATATTTTTTCTCTATCTGTGTCTATTTCTTCATGTGTCATAAATGCTTCTAAACTATCTTTATAGAGTCTTGCATCTTCTTCTGATTTTATAGAATTTAATTCGTCTACTCTTTCTTGTACTTCTTGTCCTACTTCTTTAATTGTTTCATTTGATACACTACTTAAATCTATTGCATCTTTTGATGGTACTAATTTATCAACGTTTTCATAATCTATACTTATATCTGGAATTATTTTCTCTATTCTGACTTCCCTTTTTACAGTTATTTCTTCTAAATCTCTTTTTTCTTTATCTGTACATACTGATAATATTTCTGTCATTTCATTAGTTAATTCTATATCTGTGTTTTTCTTTATCTGCTTTATTGAAAAACCAATAACTCTTTTATCTACTACATCTTCAGAGGCAATCCTTAATAACTCTGCAACCTGTTTTTTTAATCGTCTAGGGTTTCCCTCCTTAAATGTGGCTAGTACTATTCTTTCTCTATGTTTTTTTGCTTTTTCATTCGAATCTAAAGAGATTATATATTTTATTTTGTCATCTTCTAATTTAGAATATATTTTAATTTTGGGCTTTTTTAGTATTTCTCTTTTTAATGATATCATTTTTATTTTTCCTCCATATAATCTACTGTTTATATAATATTATCTCCTATAACTTTTGTCAATAATAATTATTGATTTTCCAGAATTTTAAACTTTCTGTTGCTTTTTAATCTAATTTTCTGATATTTTTTGTTGTTTTACTTGCATTTTACTTATTTTCGTGATACAATATTTTGCGATATTGTTTAGACTTATTTAAGAGGAGGTGCATTTAGATGCCAAACATAAAATCAGCAAAAAAAAGAACTAAAATCATTGAAAAGAAAACATTAAGAAATAATATGATTAAATCTGAATATAGAACAGCTATAAAGAAATTTGAAAATGCTGTTGAAGCTGGAAATGCTGAAGAAGCACAAAAATTATACAGTGAAGCAACCAAAAAAATAGACATGGCTTGTTCAAAAGGTGTTATTGTTAAAAACACTGCAGCAAGAAAAAAATCTACTATGTCTAAAAAATTAAATAGTATGAAATAGCATGGGAAATCGTCAAGTATTGGCGATTTCACTTGTCTATAAAGAAAGGTGTTTTTAACAAAAACACTGCAGCAAGAAAAAAATCTACTATGTCTAAAAAATTAAATAGTATAAAATAAGCATGAGAAAAAATAAAAATCCCCTTGGGGATTTTTATTTTTTTAAGATATTTAAAGCCAGTTTTAGGTCATTCCAGAAATCAATTTTTTTAGTCTCATCTCTTAAAAGTGCTGCTGGATGCCAAGTAGGTATATATGTAATTCCTTTCTTTTCTATAACCTTTCCCCTAGAGGCTGTTATTTTATATTCTGTACCTAAGATATTATTTAGTGCTATTCTTCCTAAGAGAATTATGACTTTTGGTTTTACAAGCATTACTTGATTTCTTAAATAATCAATACATGCCATTGCCTCTTCTTGTTCTGGGTCTCTATTATTAGGAGGTCTACATTTTACTATATTTGCTATGTATACTTCTTCTCTATTTATTCCTAGTCCTATAAATGCTTTATTCATAAGTTGTCCTGCTTTTCCTACAAATGGTAATCCTTGAATATCTTCGTCTGCTCCTGGTCCTTCACCAATTAACATTAATTCTGCTTCCTTATTTCCTGTTCCAAATACTATATTTCTTCTGCCTCTACATAATTTACATTTATTACAATCTTTTATTGCTTCTTCTAATTCTTCCCAATTATTATACATATAATTACCACCTTTTCACAAATAAGCAATGCTCTTTATGGAAAAAGGAGAGTGTCCCATTTTCCATTTTTTCGGAAAAGAGAACCGTCCCTATTTCCATCTATTTAAGGAATGTTTCTACTGTTCCTTTTCCATTTTGTGATGTAATCTTCAAAATCGCTCCATTTACCATAGCAAGTTGTGGTGGAACATGTCCTATATCTGCATTAGTTATTATTGGAATATTTAAACCACCTAATACTTCTATACAAGCCTGATTAAAGGTTAATTCATAATCTTCTCTCATAATAAATGATCTACCAAAAATAATTCCTTTACAGTTTTCAAAATACCCAGCATTTTTCATTTTCCAAAGTATTCTTTCAAGCTGTGGTGTGTTCATCTCAAAGCACTCTAAGAACCATATTATTCCATCATTTTTATATTTTTTTATATATTCCTTCACTTTATCAAATTTAGTACCAATTAATGTATCAACACAATCTAAACATCCACCAAGTGCTCTTCCTTGCATTACAATTTCTTTTTGCCCTGTTATATTTTCCCATTTTGTTTCTAATTCTAAATTATATGTATAATCTAAATTATCTTCTTTCCCAATACTATGTTTTTCAAATGATTCTTGAATAATTTCTTCTCCAGATGCTATTTTTAGTGCGTCTGTCAAATTACGATAAAGTGGTTTCATTGCATAATCTTTAACAGCATCACAGTAGATACTTGGCATATCTAAAATAACATTTAATGGAAAACTAATAGTGGTGATATCTGAAAATCCTTGTGTCCATTTTGGCTCCATTTTACTTATTTCTTCGAAGTTCAATTTTTCTAGCATTTCCATTAGGAAGTCTCCTCCTCCAGCATATAGAATTAGTTTTACATCATCGTTTTTCATTAATGACATAAATTCTTTTGCTCTTTTTGTAGCTGAAGCACTTCTTCCTATAATACTTTTTCTAACACTTTCGGTTTCAATTACTTTATAACCCATATTTTCTAGTTGTTCTATTGCTTTATTTAATTTTTCTATTTTTTCTGGCTCTACTATTCCATCAGATGGTGCACAAATTCCTATTGTGTCTCCTATTTTTAAATTTTCTGGATAACGCATAAATTTTCCTCCTTTATATTCTTATTATAATCTATATGTATAAATGTGGCTTCGCCATGTGGGCACAGTGCGCCGTGCCCCTACACATTTCGTATGCCCTACAATAATTCTATATTAATGTTATTATACCTGTATTTCTTCCTGCTAGTTCTTTTTCTACTCTATATGAGTGAAATTTGTCTGAATTACATACTGTACATAGTCCACAGTCTATTATGTTTTCCTCCTTTAGCCCCATTTGTATCATTGTTTGTTTGTTTATTAATACTGTGTCTATATTGTATTTTTGCTTATTGTTTTCTTGTTTTCCTTTAGATATTATATCATCAATATTTGATAAATACTTAAATTTTTCATAGAATTTTTCTGATAAGTCTTCGTCTACCTCAAAGTGACATTTTCTTATACTTGGTCCTATACAGCATATTATGTCTTTTGGATTACATGCATAGTTATCCACCATGTTTTCCACAGTTTTTTTTGATATTAATTTATATGTGCCTTGCCACCCTGAATGAGTGTTTGCAATTACTTTTTTTACAGGGTCAAAGAACATTAAATCAATACAGTCTGCTACAGATATTGATAATATTTTGTTTTCTTTATTTGTTACTAGTGCATCAACATCTCTAAAGTCTTTTGTAAATATTCCTGATTGTTCTTTATCTACACATTTTACTACATCTGTATGTGTTTGATATGGTCTATAAATATTCTTGTAATCTAAGTTTAGAGCATTGCATAGTCTTTGATAATATGAATATGACTCTTCTTTTCTTTTATAGAAACTCTCATTGCTTCCAATGTCTATAGGTTTTAGACTTATTGCATGTTTTATAATATCTTTATATTCTAATAGTTTTGTAAATTGTAGATATGAGATTCCATTCTCTTTTTTTATAATATAATTGTTCATAACTTCCTCTTTCTATTTTTATAGTATAGCACATATTTTAAAATTTGTTGACTTATTTTATAAAATACATGGTAAAATCCACAAGCGATTAAACTCGCTTGTGGATTTTTCTCTAAAGAAAAGCTTCTAAAATCTTGCAAATCCTTTTCTTATCAGAAACAGTGAGATCTTTCTTTTTCACAATCGTGGAAATTAAATATAATAATTTCCTATCAGTTAAAGTACTATCTTCTTCTAAACATTTAGTTTTTAAAATTGAATATACTTTATCATCATTTGATGATTCATCTACCAATAGTATGTCAATTTCTAAAGCATTTAGAATATTCAATACTAGAGATACATTGGGTGAAATTTTCTCTTTAGTAATTCTTGATATATATCCTGTTGCAATTCCAGCTTTCTTTTCTAATTCTCCTATTGGAATATTCCTCCGAAAAATTAGTTCTCTTATGTATTGAATTAGTTCTTCTCCTGTCCTTATATTTTTTTCTGCCATAGGAGTCCTCCTTTTCTATTTTATGTTAATATTATACTACATATTTATGTAAATTTCAATATGTGTTTTGGAATCTACCTAAAATTAATTCTGGAGATATTTTAGCAAGTTCTACATTATTAGATAGCTCACCTGTTGTTTTGTGTAATAGAACTTCACTTTTCAATATATATTTTTTAAATTTCCTCAAAATGTTTTATATAGTTATATTTATTATTGTTTGAGTTGAAGCCACATATTGATTTGTAATTACAATAGTCACAACCTGTCTTTTTGTCTTTATAGTATGGCTTTATGTCAATATTGCCTTCGAAAATTTCTTTTGCTATTTCTTTTATTGTTTTTATAGTATAGTCCTGAAGTTTTTTGAATTCTTCTATATTTGCACAAGATGATTTTTTTTCACTTATATTTCCTTTACTGTCTATGTATACTGGTACTATGTTTGATGAACCATTTTCTAAGTCTTTATCCATTTTTCTTATAATATTTATGTCTGATATTACTATTCCCTTCATTTTGAATTGCTTTTTTATTTGTTCTTCTATGTCTTCTTTAAGAGTGTTTCTATCTGCTTTAATTATAGGCTCTATTAGGTTAAAATATAGTACTCCTGCTGGCATAAAGTCTTCTATTTTTGTTACTGCATCTATATATGTTAAAAGTTGTATTTGGAGTCCTGCCATTACTTCATCTAAATTAATGTCTTTTACAGATGATTTATAGTCTATTATTCTTACGTACTTCCCATCATTTGTTTTTAATACATCTACTCTATCAATTTTTCCTGTTATTTCTACCTTTTTTCCATTGTCTAGTTTAACTTCTATTGCAGGATATCCTCCAACTTTTCCAAATTCGACTTCATGTCCTAAAATTTCAAAGTCGCTTTTTTTAATGCTTTCTACTATGTATTTCATTGATTTTAATAATACCCTTTTTAGCCTAGAGGTTAAAGTTCTAAATTTTGCACTACTTGAAAAGATATAGTTTTTGTTTAATTTTAGTTTTTCTTCTATTATTTCTTTTACTATTCTTTCTAATTCTTCGTCTGTTATTTTTTTTATGTCTATATTTTCATCTTGTATTTTTTCAAAGAAACTGTCTATTGTTTCATGCATAAATGTTCCTGTGTCTATACTTTGAATTTGAAATGTGTCTTTTTCATTTATGTTTAGTCCATATTTTAAGTAAAATGAAAATGGACACTTTCTATATTGTTCTAATCTTGATATACTTGTAAATATAGTATCTCCATACATATTTCTTAAGTTTTCTTTTGTTATCTTTTCTGGTTGATTTGTGTAGTTTTCTGCTTTTATTGCATTTTCTAGTTTTTCTTTCCATTGTTTGTCTTCCAAATAAATTCTATATATATCAAACCATATTGGATTTATTTCCTTTTCTTGATTAAAGTCTCTTAAATTAGTTAATAGTTCTTCAAATGTTGCCTTTTTGTTTGTTATTATATCTTCTCTTTTTATAATATCACTTTTTTCTTCTATATTAGGAAATATCTTTTTTATTTTATATATTAATGTTGATGGTTTTAGGGCATTTCCATCATTAGAGGTTGATGAGTATGATAAATATAGTTCTTCTTCTGCTGTTGTAAATGCTTTATATATGTTAAAGTTTTCTTCATATATGTTTTCTTTTGTTGTTTTTGCTAGTGTTATTCCCTTATCTTTTAAAATTTCTCTATCATTGTCATTTATAAATCCTTCTTCTCTACTTGTACTTGGGAATACTCCATCATTTAATCCTATTATAAATATTACTTTTGTTTTTTTACTTCTTGACCTGTTTACATCTCCTAGGATTACTTCGTCTTGTGAGGCTGGTAATGCTCCTAAGTCGTTTTCACTAAAGGCTATTTTTAGTGTTTGCGCATATTTATCAAAACTTATCTGGTCATCACTAAATATTAATACTATTTCGTCTAGTATGTCCATTAATAAGTTCCATGAAGATATATATTCTGATTTTGCCTCTTCAATATTTTCCATCTTTTCTGCTTTGTTTTTTAGTTTTTCTTGTATATTATTATCAATTAAAAATTCATATAATCCTTTTGTGATTTGTTTTACTGTCTTTCTTCCTTGTAATTTATTTTTAAATTCTAGTAATGGTTGTATTATTATTTTTCTTAGTTTATTTAATTCTACTAGATTTTCATTTCCTACTGTCCAGTCTTTGCTATACCATTTGTTATACTTTATTCCCCAATGTCTTGCATAGTTTTCTATTTTAAATATCTCCTCGTCTGTTATGTCGCAAAATCCTAGTTTTATATAGTTTATTACAGCTTCAAAGTCCCAGTTTCTGGCAAATACATCTAATACGGCTAATATATATTTTATTAGGATATTTTGGCTTAAGTCTTTCTTTTTATCTATAAATACAGGTATGTCATATTCATCAAATATTGCTTTTACAAGACTTGCATAAGTATCTACATTTTTTGTTATTATTGATATGTCCTTATATCTTTTTCCTTCATCCCTTACTAATTGAATTATTTTTTTGGCAACATGTTCTATTTCTGAATATGAGTTTGCTGATAAAAATAAATTTATATTTTTCATTTCTTCTATGTATTTTTTATAAGGTGTTTTATATAGGTTTTCTTCTAAGTGTTGTAGTTCATTATTTTTAAATCTATAGCATTTATCTAAATATACTGGATTTTCTATTTGTATTCCATTATTATTTGCTAGTTTAATAATTTTTGATACTGTGTTTTTGTTTGTGTAGAATATATCATTTTCCTTATTTTTACTTTCTAATAGAGAGTCTGTACATACAGTGATATTTACTTGTTTTGCTACTCTAAATAGTTTTAACATTACTTTGTATTCTTGTGGTGTAAATCCCACAAATTCATCTATATATATTATTGTGTTTTTGAACATATCTGTATATGATAGTTGGTTTGCAAGTATTGTTAGAGAGTCGTTTTCGTCTATAAAGTTATTTTCTATTCTTTGTTCAAATTTTTTATATATGCATATTATATCTTGTAATTTACTTTTAAGATATTTGTCTTTTTCTTGCTCTATTATTTTTTCTATATCTTCTATTTTTATTGAGTGTGTTTTTAATTCTGTAATGAGTCTAGATATGATGTCTATGTTTTTGGCAGATTTGCCTAATAGTTTTAATTCATTTTTATTTTTATCTAAAATGTCATAAATAATCATTGATTTTCCATATGAGGATAAGTCTGTTTTGGTTAGCCCGCCTACTTCACTTTTTACTCTATATGCCATACGATTGAATGTTAAAACTTCTGCATTCATAACAGATTCTTCTTTAAGTGCTTCTAAAAGTTTTGTTTCTAGTGTTAAGGAGAATTGTTCTGGGGTTATAATATATATCTTTTCTTCATTGTTTATTAAATTACTAATTTCTTTTAAAATGTATTCACTTTTGCCTGTTCCAGACTTTCCATATATTAATCTTAAACTCATATTTTTACTCTTTTCTTTTTTATGCTTCTCTTTTCCAATAAAATAAGTATTGTTGGGCTAGTCCTGCTAAGTTTTCATATTTGCTTTTTGCTAGTTTTTGTAGGTCTTTTTTTGATACTTTTTCTTCGTCTTCTTCATGTATGTATAATTCGTTCATTACTCTTCTTACCCACACATCTATTGGAAATACTTCATATCGTTTTAAAGAAAATAATAATATGCAATCTGCTACTTTTGGTCCAACTCCTGGTAATGTTAATAATTTTTCTTTTACTTTTTCTGTATCTTTCTCATTTTGCAATTCTTTTAAAGTTATTTCTTTGTTTAAAAATATCTGCGTTGTTTCATAAATTCTTTTGTCTCTAAATCCTAGCCCTATTTCTCTTAAGTCTTCTATGCTTGCTTTACTTAATTGTTGTATGTTTGGAAATGTATAATATGTTTTATTGTTCCACTTAATTTCGTTTCCATATTTTTTACAGATTCTGTCTATTATACCTTTTATTCTAGGAATATTGTTGTTTGCAGAGATTTCAAATGATATTATTGTTTCCCATAA
>CAPZDM010000009.1 GCA_948745425.1 uncultured Clostridia bacterium | reverse complement strand
TTTCTGTACATTTTTATTTTGCTTTTTTTGTACATTTATATTTTATCGCTAATATGAATTATTACAATAAAAAACAATCTTCAAAATTCGACAAAATATGCTGATTTTCGCAGATTTTTTCCGATTTTTGCTGATTTTATGACAACCAAACAAAACCATTGTATGATTTTCTTAGGACAAAAGCCTATAAAATTAGAGCAAGGATATTAATTCACTAGAGAAAATAAAAAATTATAAAATTACAAATGAATTTGTGAATAAAAACATATGCTAGATTTTATAGACTTTGTAGGATAGGAGGAACTAAGTTATGATATGAAAAATTAAATAAAAATGAAAGTAATACTAAATTAATATCTTTCTTTAATTTTTAGATTTTGTCCAATCAAAAAGATTGGAGAAATATAATGGAAAGAAAAAATTATTTAGTAGAGAAATTATCAAATGAAGAAAAGGTTTATTTAAAAAGAATTGTAATGACAGCAAAAAATAAATATATAGAAAAAAACTATAATTATATCAATGAAACAGAGACAATTTTAACTGATATAATTCCTACAAAAGAGGAATCTGTTTTAGATATTATATTACAAAAATACCAAGATGAAATAGTATCAGCAGTAGAGTTTGAGGAAACTCTTTCAGATCCAAAATTATATAAAATTGTAAAAGCATTGTCCTTAAAAGAGAAGGAAGTGCTTTTTTATTTATATAAAAAACACAAATCTATAAATGATATAAGTCAAATGATGCATATAGATAGGACAAATGTATGGAGAATAAAGACTAAGGCTGAAGGTAAAATTGCAGAAAGAATAATAAAAGGAGAGATTTAATAATGTTTAATAATTTTAATTTATCAGATGAAGAAATTCTAAAGATAATGTCTGATTATAAGAATTTAATAAATAAAAGTTCAGTAATAAATGGAAAAATAGATGAGGATTTACAACAGGAAATAAAGTTATTAGTATTTAAAATTTTAAGTAAAAATAGAAAAAATAAAAAAATTTTTTAAAAATGCAACATTTGAAAATTTTTTCGTGTTCTTAATAGGTAAATAAACAAAGAAGGAGGTAATGCCAATGGACACGAAAAATGAAAACAAAGATACATCCGAACTAGAACTTATAACTGCTTATGCACAACTTATATTTCATACTTTGCAACATAGTGGTACAGAAATAAATGAAAAATCTATAAAAAGTGAAATCAAAATGTTTTATGAGAAATTTGGTAATCGTGAAGTAAAAAGACTGGCGAAACTTATGTCAAAGGAGAAAAAGTAAATTATTAAAATTACTGTATCTCCTTTGCATAAGGATTATTACAACGAAAGTTAAATCATATAGAAAGTACACGAGAATGAAAAATAAGTTAAGAAGAAAATAGAGTTTTGCTCTATTAGTTTCTTCATGTAAAAAAGTTGTTAGCAAAAAGTTGCAGGAGTTCAGGAGGTTACTATGGAAGATGAAATATTAAAGCGATATTTTCAAGATAAAATGAAGCAAATAGACATTGCAAACGAACTAAATATTTCTAAATATAAAGTTTCAAGAGTAGTAACCAAAGATTCAAGATATAATGAAGAAAAAGAAAGAAGAAAATTATCTTCAGAACAAAAACATAAAGAAAAGACTATTGATTATATAAAGAGTAAAAGAAGAACCAAAATTCAAGATGAAGTATATCAGCAGTTACAGCAATTACATAAACAAGCAAGTCAAGAATTATCAGGTCGAAAAACTATAAGTAATATAGCATATAGAAATTGGAATACTTCTGCATATAAATATAATGAAAAAACAAAATCATATCATTTAAGAAATGGCATAATAGCAGGATTTGATGTACCAAAAGAAATAAAGTGGCAAAACTATTAATTATAATTCAACTTTTTGCATACACATTACTAGAGGTGTAGTATGATTGTAGAAGAATATAAAAGTGAATCTACATTAATTAGGTTTGATGATAGAGATATTGGTACAAAAGAAGAAAATAAGGAAGTATTAAATATATTAATAAGTTTAACAATAAAGAAAATTTCAGAATATTCTTGAAACGATTTGTAATTTTATTTAACCTATGCTAAACTCACAGCAGTTGAATAAAATTAACAGAGGAAGGAGGTATTTTGGAAGATATATACAGTGGTTATTCACATGGAAAGATATTAGATATTTTAGGCGAATATGCAATTTATTTAAGAAAATCAAGAGCTGATATGGAAGCAGAAGCAAAAGGCGAAGGTGAAACATTAGCAAGGCATGAACATATTTTACTAGATTTAGCAAATAAGAAAGGGTTAAAAATAGGAAAAATATATAGAGAGATAGTAAGTGGAGAGACTATTGAAGCAAGACCCGAAATGCAAAAACTATTGTCAGATGTAAGAGAAGGAAAATGGAAGGGTGTATTAGTTGTAGAGATAGAAAGATTAGCTCGTGGTGAAACAATGGATCAAGGAATTGTTGCAAAAGCATTTAAAATATCTAATACAAAAATAGTTACACCAATGAAAATATATGATCCAAATGATGAATTTGATGAAGAATATTTTGAATTTGGATTATTTATGTCTAGAAGAGAATATAAAGTAATCAACCGAAGATTGCAAAGAGGTAGATTATTATCAGTTAATGAAGGCAAGTATGTTGGAAGTATACCACCTTTTGGATATGATAGAGTTAAAATAAAAGGCGATAAAGGATATACATTAGAAATAAATTCAGAAGCAAATACAGTAAAAATAATTTATGATTTATATGCTTATGATGATTTGTCATTACATGAAGTGACTAGAAAGTTAAATGAAATGGGTTTAAAACCGAGAAAAAATGATGAGTGGACTGTAGCTAGTGTAAAGGATATCTTGGCAAATCCTGTGTATATGGGCAAAATAAAATGGAATGCTAGAAAAGAAGTTAAAGTATATAAAAAGGAAAAACTTGTTAAAACCAGACCAAGAAATGAAGATTATATATTGACAGATGGATTACATAAAGCTATAATTGATGATAAAACGTGGAAGATTGTTTCTGCAAAGAGAAGCCTTAATTCAGCACCAATAGTACATAATAATGTAATACAAAACCCACTATGTGGTTTAGTTATATGTGCTAAATGTGGTAAGAAAATGAAAAGAAGATCATATAGCAAATATAGTAAAGAGCCAACTTTATATTGTGCAAATCCTAAATGTGATAATGTAGGATCAAAATTTCATTTTGTAGAAGAAAAAGTTTTAGATGGATTAAAAAAATGGTTAGAGCAATATGAATTTGATTATCAACAACATATAGAAAAAATAAATCATAACAAAATCGAGTCTATTGAAGAAACTATAGCATCATTAGAGGCAGAGGCTAAAAAGGAAAATGATAAATTATTAAGCATATTTAATTTTTTAGAGGATGGCACTTATACAAAGGAAATGTTTAAGGCTAGAAGTGAATCTGTATCACAAAATGTAGCAAGAATTAATAATTCTATTGAAGAATATAAAACAAAATTATCACAAGAAAAGATAGTTGATAAGGAAAAAGAAGTATTAGTACCTAAAATTGAGAATCTTCTTGATGTATATAATTTATTACAAACAGCAGAAGAGAAAAATGATTTATTTAAAACAGTTTTAACTCAAGTAACATACTTAAAAACTGAAAAATCAATAAGGAAAGATTCAGATCCAACAAACTTTATTATAAATTTATATCCTAAAATTAATAAAGCAGTTTAGAAAATTTTATGATATAATAAAAGACATGATGATTAAAAAAACATAAAATATAACGAACTAAGAAGCAGAATGACAACAAGTTAAATTAATTTTTTTTAAGCGTCAAACGACTTCATTTTGGTGCAAACAATATGTACCTAATGAGGACGTTTGAGGGGGGAATTTGTTAATTTTATCAACAAACGCACTCCTTAGGAACATATTCTTCTGTACCAATATCATTTAATATAGCTTTAGCATTCTGATCTGGCATTCCAAATCTTTGACTCAAATATCTTAAAGAGGCAGCAAGTTCTCCATCAGGTCCGCCATATTGAGAAATTATCACTTTAGCTAATCTTGGATCAGGCGTCTTTATATTTATTGGATATTGTAAAATCTTTTTATAATCCCACATAATTACATAATCCCCCTTTCCCAAGGCCATGGTTCTTCAAGCCATCTCCATTTATTACATGGATAATTTGCAGTTAATGGACCATAAACTCTTTGATATTCAGTTTCTAATTCTCTTAATGTTCTTGAATAATTATTATGCAAACATAGAGCTTTAGTGTCATCTGGATGAGTATCTAAATATAAATTTAATTCATCTAAAGCAAAAGAATATTCTTTAATTTGCATTAACATTTCTTTTCTAGTTTTATCACAGTCATTTTCATGACAATCACAACAACAGTTTCTTTCTTCTACATTATTTTCACAGCATTCGTTATTCATCCATTACACCCCTCTCCAATATTGTTAGTATCTTTAATAAAGTTTATAAAATCAATTGATTGACAAGGATAATATGGGTCAACCAATTCAGGGAATATAGTTCCTTTTTTTAATCCAACACAAGGTACAAAAGTTTTATCCATATGTTGAATAGGAACATAACTTTGAGCAAACATTGGGTTATATGGGAATATATCTCCACAACAGTTATCATCGTCATATCCACAACCACAATCATCATTATCTTTGCAACAACAATTGTTTGAAACATCATTACATATTGTTTCATAATCACAAGAATTGTTATTATCCATATTATTCATAGGACAACAGCAATTACGTCTACATCTACGAGTGAACACTATTATTTCCTCCTTATAAGTTTTTATGATATAGGAAGCTAATTCCTTTAATTATCATTATTATAAAATATGCAAAATTATCGAAAAATGTTAAAAAATAGAGAAAGGAATGATTTAAAATAGAAATTTTAGATTTTTTATCAGAATTAATATATCCAAATGTATGTGGAATTTGTGAAGAAATAGATAAAAATAGTTTGTGCGAAAATTGTAAATCACAAATAGATAAAATTACTATTTCGAAAATTAATAATTATGAAAACAAAACAGATAAATTTTTTAATAAACATGGATATATATTCAAATATGAAGGTCAGATTCGAAAATTATTAATAGATTATAAATTTAATGATAAGCCATATCTATATAAAACATTTGCAAGTATTATTCTAAGTAATAAAAAAATAGTTGATTTTATAAACAATTATGAAATAATTATTCCTGTACCTATACATAAGAAAAGACTTAATCATAGGGGATATAATCAAAGTGAATTATTAGCAAAAGAAATAAGTAGAAAATTAAGAAATATTCAATTTTTGAATAAATTATTAATTAAAACAGAAAATAATGTTGCACAAAGTACTTTAACTAAAGAAGATAGAGTTTTAAATGTTAAAAATATTTATAAAGTTCAAAATAGTAATTTAATTAAAGAAAAAAGTATTCTTTTATTAGATGATATATATACTACTGGAAACACAGTTAATGAATGTTCAAGACTTTTAAAAGAAAATGGGGCAAGAGAAATAGGGATTTTTACTATTTCAAAAGATTAAAATTATATTTAAATAAAATGTATAAAATTTTCCTCAAGTGTAATAATAAGTTTATAAAAACAAAATTTATTTCTACATAAATTGCATTTTTATAGAAATGTAGTTTACTAGAAACTAAAAGGAAATATAAACCTAAAATAATTAACTTAAAGGAGGAAAAGCGAAATGAAAGCAACTGGAGTAGTAAGAAGAATAGATGATTTGGGAAGAATTGTAATTCCAAAGGAAATAAGAAGAGTACTTCATATAAAAGAGGGAGATCCATTAGAAATTTTTACAGATAGAGAAGGTGGAGTTATCTTAAAAAAATATTCTCCTATTGGAGAACTTTCAGAATTTGCTTCTGGATATACAGAGACATTATCAAAGACAACAGGACATATTGCTTGTATTACAGATAAGGATACAGTTATTGCTGTTTCAGGGGGATCAAAAAAAGAATTTTTAGAACAAAATTTATCATCTGAATTAGAACAATTATTAGAAGATAAAGAAGTTTATACAAGTAGTGAGAATAACGAAATATCAATACCAATAACTCAAAATGATAATAAAGATAGAAAGTTTAATTCTCAAGTAGTATATCCTATAATTTCTCAAGGAGATGTTATTGGAAGTGTAATTTTAATGTCTAAAGATGCTCAAACAAAAATGGGTGATACAGAATATAAATTAGTTCAATCAGCAGCAGGATTTTTAGGAAATCAAATGGAAATATAAAAGGTGATAAGGCTTATGTACAACAATGTGCATAGGCCTTTAAAGTTATCTGACGGCGATAGCTTTCCTAGAATATAAAAAAAATCAACTTTTTTATAATAATGTAATTGAAATTTATAAAATTATATTATATAATTTAATTAGTATGTATAAAAAAGAAGGTAGATTATGAAAGCAATAGAAATTAGAAACAAATACTTAAATTATTTTAAATCAAAAGGACATGCTGTTATACCAAGTGCACCATTAATCCCTGAAAATGATGCATCTGTTTTATTTACAACAGCAGGTATGCAACCATTAGTCCCTTATTTATTAGGACAAAAACATCCAAATGGAACACGTCTTACAGATTACCAAAAATGTTTAAGAACAGTTGATATTGATGAAGTAGGAGATAATAGACATTTAACATATTTCGAAATGTTAGGAAACTGGTCACTAGGAGATTATTTCAAAGAAGAATCTATTAGTATGAGTTATGAATTTTTAACAAAAGAATTATGTATTCCAGTAGAAAAATTATCTGTAACATGTTTTGGAGGAGACTCAGATTGTGCTAGAGATGAAGAAAGTGCAAAAGTATGGAAAAAAGTAGGAATACCAGAGGAAAGAATATATTTCTTTGGAAAAGATGATAACTGGTGGATAGCAGGAGAAACAGGACCTTGTGGACCAGATACTGAAATGTTTTATGATACAGGTAAACCAAAATGCTCTTCAGAATGTAACCCATCTTGTGGTTGTGGTAAATATGTTGAAATTTGGAATAATGTATTTATGGAATTTTATAAAAATGAAGATGGGACATATAAAAAATTATCACAAAAGAATGTAGACACAGGTTTAGGACTTGAAAGAATAAATATGTTATTACAAGGAAAAGAAACTCCTTATGATACAGAACTTTTTGTACCTGTAATGGATAAATTATTAGAATTAACTCCACATAAAGAAAATATTCAAAGTAGAAGAATAGTTGCAGAACATTTACGTGCAAGTATGATGATTATTTCAGATGGAGGAAGACCATCAAATATTGATAGAGGATATATATTAAGAAGACTAATACGTAGAATGGTAAGACATTTAAATAAACTTGAAATAAACTTAAATGAGTTATCTATATTAGTAGATATTTATGTAGATACTCTTGGAGAAATGTATCCTGACTTAGTATTGAAAAAAGAAGAAATCAAGCAAGTTATAATTGACGAGAAAGATAAATTCGTAAAAACACTTGAACATGGTCAAAGAGAATTAGAAAAAGTTTTAAATAGAGCAAAACAAGAAAATAAAATTATATTAGAACCATCAACTGTATTTAATCTTTATGAAACCTATGGATTTCCACCAGAAGTTACAAAAGAAATTGCAGAAGAACAGGGGTATTCAGTAGATTTAAAGGAGATAGATAAACTATTTAAAGAACATCAAGAAAAATCTAAAATTGGTTCTGATAAAAAATTTAAAGGTGGATTAAGTGGAAGTGGAGAAATGGAAACAAAATACCATACAGCTACACATCTTCTAAACGCTGCATTAAAAGTAGTTTTAGGCCCAGCTACACATCAAGCTGGAAGTAATATAACTCCAGAAAGAATGAGATTTGACTTCCCTTGTGACCATAAATTAACTGATGAAGAAAAAAAGAAAATAGAAGATTTAATTAACAAATGGATAGAAGATAGTTTAACCGTTACAAGTACAGAAATGAAGAAGGAAGATGCAGTAGCAACAGGTGCAGAAGCAATGTTTATAGAAAGATATCCAGATACTGTAACAGTTTATACAATAGGTGATGTATCAAAGGAAATTTGTATGGGACCACATGTAGAGAATACAAAAGTTTTAGGGCATTTCAAAATTCAAAAAGAAGAAGCATCGTCAGCAGGAATACGTAGGATCAAAGCCGTTTTAATAAATTGAAAAATATTATATAATACAAATAAAGGAAGGATATATAACATGGATGACTGCATATTTTGCAAAATAATAAATAGAGATATTCCATCAGATATAGTTTATGAAAATGAAAATGTATTAGCATTTAAAGACATAACACCACAAATGCCAATACATATATTAGTTATTCCCAAAAAGCATATTGAATCAATAGTAGACTTAAAAGATGGAGATGAGATACTGGTTGGAAAAATATTTACAGCAATAAATAAGATTGCCAAAGATACTGGCATAGACAAAACAGGATTTAGAGTTATATCTAACTGTGGAGAAGATGCAGGGCAAACAGTAAAGCATTTACATTTTCATATATTGGCAGGAGAAAAAATGGGTGCAGACATCATCTAAAGAAAAATATTCACAAGAAAGGTAAATCATATGAAAAAATATAATCAATTAAAAGTATATAGTAAATTTTTAACATTATTAATAATAATATTAACAGTATTTTTAATTATACTAGTAGGATATGCAATATATAGCTTATATGATAATTATACAGCAGATCAATCAGCAGAAGAATTACTAGCACAATTTGAAGATAATTATGACCAAGACATAGTAGAAAATCCCTCAGAAGGAGAACCTCAACAAGAACCAGATAATGAAAATATTCCATCAGGCGAAGGTAATAGTAATACTACTAACTCTCCTACTAAAAAGCCCACTACATCATCAAATGGTGGTACTAGTTCTTCATATAATATAGGAACATATTATAAAGGTTATAGGGTAATAGGAATAATTTCAATACCAAAACTTGGTATTCAATACCCTATATTTGATGTTGATAATACAGAAACTCTTAGGGTTGGAACAGCAGCTATTTATCCATCAAATGTTGATAAAGCATTAAATTCTCCAGGGAATGTAGTAATAGCAGGGCACAATTATAGAAATAAAAGAATGTTTTCTAAATTATATACATTGAAAAATGGAGATTCTATATATATAACAAATATGAATAATGTTAAGTTAGAATATAAAGTATATAACAACTATACTGCAGGTGCAAATGATTTTGATTATGCAACTAGAAAGACAGATGGTTACACAGAAATTTCATTAACCACTTGTACAAATGATGCAAGTACTAGAACTATTGTATGGGCTAGAGCTGAATGAAAATCACTTATAAAATATATTTACATAAAATCAAATTAAAATGTCGAAAAAATATGTTATAATATATATCAGTTTAATTGCAAAAGATAGGAGGAATACGTATGGAAAATAAATATGGAAATTTATTAACAATAATGTTAGTTATTGCAATAATTGTAGTTATAATAATACTAGCTTTTCTAGGATATAAAGTATATACTAGTGAAAAAGCAAATAAAAAATCTGATGAACTAGTTGCTGAATTTGATAGAAATACAAATAATTCTAATAATGATAATAATGGGGCAAATAATGATTCTTCAGGAGATAATTCAACATTAGGAGATATATTAAATAATTTAGGATCTGATGATAGTAACTCCATATATCAACAACAAGGTAATAAAGAAACTACTTATCAGGGGTATAGAGTAATAGGAACTATATCTATCCCAACAATAAATATTGAACATCCTATACTTGAAGAAAATACTCCAGCAACATTAAAAATAGCGATAGTTGCAGTATATCCTCAAGATAATAGAGCAAATGCAGTGAATAAACCAGGAAATCTTGTATTGTGGGGACATAATTATAAAAATGGAACATTTTTCTCAGACATTGGAAAATTAACAACAGGTGCAAAAATATACATAAAAGACATATCTGGTACAAAATTAGAATATCAAGTATACAATATATATGAAACCACTGATTCTGATATGACATATGCAACTCGTGATACTAATGGTGCAAAAGAAATAACACTTTCTACATGTTCTAATGAAACCGGAAAAAGGACTATAGTTTGGGCACGAGAAACATAAAAAGGAAGGAACTAAGATATGGAGATTATAGATGGAAAATTACTTGCAGCAAAAGTTAGAAAAGCCTTAAAATCTGAAGTACAAGAATTAAAAGATATAGGAATAACACCTAATTTAGCAGTAATTCTTGTCGGAGAGGATAAAGCTTCTCAAATTTATATAAAAAATAAAAGTAAAGCATGTTTAGAAATAGGTATTGACTATGAGGAGTTTTTATTAGATGTTGATACAACTATGGAACAATTACTTGAATTAATTGATAAACTTAATGAAAGAGAGGATATCCATGGTATTTTATTACAAAGTCCAATGCCAAAGCATTTAAATATAGATAAAGCATTTGAAAGAATTTCTCCTAAAAAGGATGTTGATGGATTTAATCCTGTAAATGTTGGAAAATTGTGTTTAAATCAAGATGGCTTTGTATCTTGTACCCCTGCAGGAATAATGAAGATGTTTGAAAACTATAATATAAATATAGAAGGAAAAAATGCAGTAGTATTAGGTAGAAGTAATATTGTTGGTAAGCCAATGTCATTATGTTTGTTAAATAGAGATGCAACAGTTACCATATGTCATTCAAAAACACAGAATTTGGTTGAAATAACAAAAAATGCTGATATAATAGTAGTAGCATTAGGAAAACCTAGATTTTTAACAAAAGATATGGTAAAAGAAGGAGCAGTTGTAATAGATGTTGGAATAAATAGATTAGAAACTGGAATTGTAGGAGATGTAGATTTTGAAAATGTAAAAGAAATTGCATCATATATTACACCAGTACCAGGAGGAGTAGGGCCAATGACAATTGCAATGCTAATGCAGAATGTAGTAAAAGCTGCAAAAAAGGCATCAGAAATTTCCGAAACAAACTTCACTATTTTATCAAAATGATTAATTAAAATTTTATTGGGGGATAAAATATATATTTATGAATTATGGGAGCATATTAATTTTATGCTCTCTTTTTGACGTTTTAGGTAAATCATATAGATTATAAGAATAAGAAGGAGATAAAAATGAAAATATTAAAAATTGAGAATGACAATTATCCAAAAAAACTAAAAAATATTGATAATCCGCCAAAACAATTATATGTATTGGGAAATGAAAAAATATTAGACAATTTTGGATTAGCTATAATAGGTTGTAGGCAATATTCAGAATATGGTAAAAAAGTAGCAAAAGATATCAGTTTTAAGTTAGCTAAACAAGGTATAAACATTATAAGTGGAATGGCAAGAGGAATAGATGGTTTTGCACATATAGGGTGTATGGTAGCAGGAGGAAAAACAGTAGCTGTACTTGGGAGTGGATTTAATAATATATATCCTAAAGAGAACTTAGAATTACTTAAAGAAATAATAAGAACAGGTGGAACAATTATAACTGAATATTCACCAGACACAAAACCAATAGGAAGTAATTTTCCACTTAGAAATAGAATCATAAGTGGATTGAGTGAAGGAGTAATTGTAGTAGAGGCAAGAAAGAAAAGTGGAACTTTAATAACTGTAGATTATGCATTAGAACAAGGAAAAGAAATTTTTGCAGTTCCACGGGAACATAAATAATAGTTCTTCACAAGGTACAAATGAAATGATAAGAGAGGGGGCTAAGATTGTAACATGTGTAGAAGACATATTAGAAGAATACTCTCATATCTGTAGGTAAATTCGCTTCTAATATTATATTTTCTTTAGTAATAGGATGAATAAATGTAATTTTATAAGCATGTAGAGCTTGTCTATCTATTAATTCAGATGAATTACCATACAGTGTATCTCCAATAATAGGATGATTAATATATGCAGAATGTACACGTATTTGATGAGTACGTCCTGTTTCAAGAACAAAATGTACTATAGAAAATGATAAATCGTTATTTGGGGTATATTGTGACATACTACTATTTTTTAAAACATCATAATGTGTAATTGCTTTTTCGCCATTTATAAAATCAACACATCTTTCAATTATACTATTATCTTTTCTAGCAATAGGTGCAGATATTGTTCCAGATTTTTCTGATAAAATCCCATCTAAAATAGCAATGTATTCTTTTTTGAAATCATTATTTTTCATTTGGCGAATTAAACACTCTTGTATATATTCATTTTTAGCAAAAATCACAAGACCGAGAGGTATCTTTATCTAATCTGTTAACAATTCTAATTTTACGTTTAAGTCCAATAGAATCAAAATAGAATTTTACTCCATTAGATAAACTATCAGAAAAATGGTTACAAGAAGGGTGAACAGGAGTATTTGGCAATTTATTTATAATTAATAAATATTTATCTTCAAAAACTATATCCAAATTCATCTTAACAGGAATAATATTATCATATTCCTCTTCAAAATTTAAATTTACTGAAACTATATCTCCAACATTAAGATTAGTATAATTAGGATTTATAGTATGATTATTTAAAAATACTTTATTATTAGCCTTTAAGCGCTTTAATAATTTATCTGAGATATTAAATTCTTCTCTTATAATTTGTTTTATATTGTAATATCTATTATCAATTATTTTATATTCTAAATCATACATTTAATTATATCCTCCAATATAATATTATAATTACTTATTTTTATTTTTTCAAGGGAAAAGTACTTGTCTTTTTATTCTTTTTGCTATATAATATTTATATTATAAATTATTATATTTGGAGGAAGTCTTAATGTCTTTTATTGATGAAATAAAAAATAGAGCAAAAAAAGATATAAAAACAATAGTATTACCAGAAGCAAGTGATTTAAGAACAATTGAAGCTACTGCTAATGTCCTAAAAGAAGGATTCGCAAATATTGTTTTAATAGGAAACGAAGAAGAAATTAATAAACTAGCAAAAGATAATAATTTTGACATATCAAAAGCAAAGATTATTAATCCAAAGAATTCAGACAAATATGATACATATGTAGAAAAATTTTATGAATTAAGAAAAGAAAAAGGCTTGACTTTAGAAAAGGCAAAAGAACTTTTACTTGATTCTGTTTATTTTGGAATGATGATGGTTAAGATGGAAGATGCTGATGGACTTGTTTCAGGCGCAATTCATTCATCTTCAGATACTCTAAGACCAGCATTACAAATTTTAAAAACAGCATCAGGTACAAAATTAGTTTCTGCCTTTTTTCTTATGGTTGTCCCTAATTGCGAATATGGAGAAAATGGAACTTTTATATTTGGAGATAGTGGATTAAATGAAAATCCTGATTCAGATAAACTTTCAGAAATAGCAATATCTTCAGCAAAAAGTTTTGAACAATTAACAGGAAAAACTGCAAAAGTTGCAATGCTTTCATATTCAACAATGGGAAGTGCTCATTCTGAATTAACAGAAAAGGTTGTAGAAGCAACAAAATTTGTTAAAGAGAAAGCTCCAGACTTATTAGTAGATGGAGAATTACAATTAGATTCTGCTATAATTCCAGAGGTAGCAAAATCTAAAGCACCAGAAAGTAAAGTAGCAGGAAATGCAAATGTATTAATATTCCCAGATTTAAATGCTGGAAATATAGGATATAAATTAGTACAACGATTAGCTAAAGCAGAAGCATATGGACCACTATGCCAAGGAATTGCTAAGCCAGTTAATGACCTATCTAGAGGATGTTCAGCAAAAGATATTTTGGGAGTTATTGCAATAACTTGTATTCAAGCACAAAAAATCACAAAATAATCATCATTTGGCGTTGTTACTGTTCAGTCGATTTCCATTCAACGTACACTAGTACGCCTCATGGAATATCTCCTTCACGTGCCTAGCCAAATAATAATTCTTTTGCGATTTTATATAATTTTAATATCAACATAAGGAAATATATAAAAGAAAGGAAAGAACAAAATGAAAATCTTAGTATTAAATTGTGGAAGTTCATCATTAAAATATCAATTAATTGATATGGAAACAGACGAGGTAATAGCCTCAGGAAAATATGAAAGAATAGGAGAAAAAGAGGCATTTATAACACACAAAGCATGTGGAAAAAAAGTAACAATAGAACATACTGCTATGGATCATACAGAAGCAATAGATTTTACATTAAAACAATTAGTAAATCCAGAATATAAAGTAGTAGAAAGTTTAGACGAAATAAATGCCATAGGTCATAGATTAGCTCATGGTGGAGAAAAAATTAGTGAATCTACTATAATAGATGACCATGTTATAGATGTATTAAAAGAATGTACTGATTTAGCACCACTTCATAATCCAGCAGGAATTATGGGAATTGAAGCTTGTAAAAAGGTTATGCCAGGTAAACCAATGGCAGGAGTATTTGATACTGCATTTCATCAAACAATTTCTAAAGATAAGTATTTATACTCAATTCCTTATGAATATTATGAAAAATATGGAGTACGTAAATACGGATTCCATGGTACATCACACATGTATGTTTCTAAAAGGCTTGGTGAAATTTTAAATAAAGATATTAAAGATTTAAAAATTGTAACATGTCATTTAGGTCAAGGTTCTAGTATATGTGCTATTAAAGGAGGAAAATCAATAGATACATCAATGGGATTAACTCCAGTTGCTGGTTTACCAATGGTTACACGCTCAGGAGATGTAGACCCATGTGCTATAACTTTTATAATGAAAAAAGAAAATATGACACCAGAAGAAGCTGATAATATGTTAAATAAAAAATCTGGTTTAACAGCGGTATCAGGAATGGTTCCTGACTTTAGAGAAATAGAACTTGCATCTTATGATGAAAATAATGAAAGAGCACAAATTGCAATAAAACAATTTACTTATTCAATAGCAAGTTATGTTGCAAAATATGCAGTTGCTATGGGAGGAATTGATTATATTATATTTACTGGTGGAGTCGGAGAAAATCAAATAAATATTAGAAAATCTATTTGCGAACAATTAGCTTTTATGGGACTTAATATTGATGTAAATGCTAATGATATGCGTGGAGAAGAAAAATTGATTTCAACAGCTGATTCAAAAGTAAAAGTATATGTAATTCCGACTAATGAGGAGTTGGTTATTGCTAAAGAAACAGAACGTTTAATTAAATAATAATTGCCATTTGGCGTTGTTGTTCATCGAAAGAAAATCCTCAACGTACACACGTACGTTTCCGGTATTTCTTTCTTGAACGCCTAGCCAAATAACAATTCTTATTTAATTATATAGTATATAATTAAGAAAGGAAGGGTAAAAAATGTCAAAAGTATTAGAAGATATTTCAAGAACATTTAATGAATTCTTATTATTACCAAACTTAACAACAGAGAAATGTGTCCCAGATAATGTGTCACTAAAAACGCCTCTTGTTAAATTTAGAAAAGGAGAAGAACCAAAATATTCAGCAAATATTCCAATGGTATCAGCTATTATGCAATCAGTATCAGGAGAAAAAATGGGAGTAGCTCTAGCAAGAGAAGGGGGAATGTCCTTCATTTATGGTGCTCAGTCAATTGAGGAGCAAGCAGCAATGGTTTATAGAGTAAAAAAACATAAAGCAGGATTTGTAATAAGTGATTCTAATGTAAAAAGTGGAACAACATTAGGAGAAGTTATGGATATTGTAGCTGAAACAGGACATTCAACTGTAATTGTTACAGATGATGGAACCTCATCTGGAAAATTCTTAGGAATTGTAACTAATAAAGATTATAGACCATCTAAAGATGATAGAAATGCCCCAATAGATAACTTTATGACACCAAGAGAAAAAGTTATTAGTGCAAAAAAAGGAATTACTTTATCAGAAGCAAATAATATTATTTGGGAAAATAAGATAAATTGTTTACCAATTTTAACCGAAGATGATCATTTAAAATATTTGGTTTTTAGAAAAGATTATGAAGAAAGAAAGAATAATCCAAATTCTTTATTAGATGAGAATAAACGTTATATAGTAGGTGCTGGAATAAATACCAGGGACTATGCTGAAAGGATACCAGCTTTAGTAGATGCAGGAGTAGATATATTATGTATGGATTCTTCTGATGGATATTCAGTATGGCAAAAAAATACTATTGAATTTGTAAGAGAAAAATATGGCGATGATGTAAAAATTGGTGCTGGAAATGTAGTAGATGCTGAAGGTTTTAGATATTTGGCAGAAGCAGGAGCAGACTTCATAAAAGTTGGTGTAGGTGGAGGCTCTATATGTATTACTAGAGAAACTAAAGGCATAGGACGTGGACAAGCAAGTGCATTGATTGATGTTGTAAGAGAAAGAGATAAATATTATGAAGAAACTGGAATATATATACCAGTTTGCGCAGATGGAGGAATTGTTCATGACCATCATATAACAATTGCATTAGCACTTGGAGCAGATTTTGTAATGATGGGAAGATATTTTGCAAGGTTTGATGAAAGTCCTACAAGAGTATTAAAAATAGGAAATAACTATGTAAAAGAATATTGGGGAGAAGGTTCAAACAGAGCAAGAAACTGGCAAAGATATGATATGGGAGGAAAAGCTAAAGATAAACTTGCATTTGAAGAAGGAGTTGACTCATATATTTCATATGCAGGACCATTAAAAGATACTTTAGATGTAACCATATCAAAAGTAAAATCAACCATGTGCAACTGTGGAGCAATATCAATCCCAGAACTACACGAAAAAGCAAGACTAACACTAGTATCAGAAGTAAGCATCACCGAAGGTGGCGCACATGACGTAATTTTGAAGGAGATTGATAAATCGTATAAAAATTAAGCATGATAAATTTGTTAAGCAAATTTATCAGAGATAATTTTTATATTGAAAGAGATTGGCAAATTGTATAAAAATAAAAAAAGGTGGTTATCCACCTTTTTTTATTCCCACTCAATTGTTGCAGGAGGTTTTGATGTTATATCGTAAACAACTCTATTAATATACTTAACTTCATTTACAATTCTTGAAGATACTTTTTCTAAAATATCATAAGGTATTTTTGCCCAAGTAGCAGTCATAAAATCTGAAGTTTCTACAGCTCTTAAAGCAAGAGTATAGTCATAAGTTCTTTCATCACCCATAACTCCAACAGAGCGCAAATTTGTAAGTACAGCAAAGTATTGATTTAAATTTTTATTTAGTCCTACATTTGCAATTTCTTCTCTAAATATATAATCTGCATCTTTTAAAATTTCTAATTTTTCATCTGTAATATCTCCAATTACACGAATTGCAAGTCCTGGACCAGGGAATGGTTGACGATATACTAAATAATCAGGAATGCCAAGTTCTAAACCAGTTTGTCTTACTTCATCTTTAAATAAATCTCTTAATGGCTCAACTATTTCTTTAAAATCTACGTAGTCAGGAAGTCCTCCAACATTATGATGACTTTTAATAGTTTGCCCATTTCCAGCTCCACTTTCAATAACATCTGGATAAATAGTTCCCTGTACTAAGAAATCAACTTTTCCAATTTTTTTAGCTTCTTCTTCAAATACTCTTATAAATTCTTCACCAATAATTTTTCTTTTTTGCTCAGGGTCTGTAATACCTGCAAGTTTAGCTAAAAAGCGTTCTTTAGCATTAACTCTTATTAAATTAATATCATATTGTTCTCTAAAGATTTTTTCAACTTCATCACCTTCATTTTTACGAAGAAGACCATGGTCTACAAAAATGCAAGTCAAATTTTTTCCTATTGCTTTATTTAATAATACAGCAGCAACAGAAGAATCAACACCACCAGATAAAGCACATAAAGCTTTACCATTACCGATTTTATTTCTTAATACTTTTACAGAATCTTCTACAAATGAAGCCATATTCCAATCACCAGAACAATTACAAATATCATATACAAAATTTCTAATAATTTGTGTCCCATTTTTTGTTAGATTTACTTCAGGGTGGAATTGAATTCCATAAATTTTTCTATTATCATCAGCAATACCAGCATTAGGACAATCAGAAGTATGTCCAATATTTTTAAATCCTTCTGGTAATTTGTCTACAAAGTAAGTATGACTCATAAGACATACATTTTGTTTTTTAAATCCAGTAAATAGAGGAGAAGTATTATCTATATCTACTAAAGTTTCTCCATATTCACGTTTATTTGCTTGTTTAACAGTTCCTCCAAGCAAATGACTAATTAATTGCATCCCATAACATATACCAAGTACTGGTATACCAAGATTAAAAATTTCTTTATTACAAATTAGAGCATTTTCTTCATAAACGCTAGAAGGACTACCAGTAAAGATAATTCCCTTTGGATTTTTCTTTTTGATTTCTTCTAATGATATATCATGAGGTACAATTTCTGAATAAACATTACATTCACGAACACGTCTGGCTATTAATTGATTATATTGTCCATAAAAATTTAAAATTAATATAGTTTCTTTATTTTCCATAATTTCCTCCTAATCTATTTTATAAGAATTTATTGTATTTATACTTTGTAGGGGCGACTAGTAGTCGCCCGTTTCTTAAAGAATTTGATAATTAAATACATGCATATATTTTATCATAATCACCACAAAATGTAAATAAAATAAGACAATTTTAGTTCGATGTCGAATTATGTCGCACGATTTTTCTTGCATTTTGTAATTTAGGCGCGTATAATGAATAACATAGTGTGAGTTACATAATCATGCTAAATAATTTAAGAAAGGAGGAAAAACTTTGTGAATAAAAAGAAAATAATTGCAATAGCAGCAATTATTGCTCTAGTTATATTATCTTTTTTTACTGGTAGTACATTTGCTAAATATTTAACTGAATATAAAACTTCAGCTTATTTGCAAATAGCTAGATGGTCAGTATCAGAAAGTTTTTTAGTAAATGGAGTAAGTAACACTTCTAAAACTATAAATCTAGCAACAACCTATAATCCTACAACTCTAGTAAATGGAAAGATAGCGCCTGGTACATCTGGAACTTTCGGAATACAAATAGATGCTACTGGAACAGAAACTGGAATTAATTATGAAATTAAATTTGATAATATTTTAGGAGCAAAAATTCATAATTTAGTATTTATGTATAACAATAATACTTATTCTGATTTTTCCGAATTATCCAATGCATTAAGTGGTAATATTGCTGCAGATTCTAATGACAAAATTGTAAATCTAGAAATTGGTTGGTGTTGGCCATATGAAACTCTAGTTTCTGGAAGTTCTACAAAAGGAGATAGACAAGATACCTTAGACGGTTCAACTATTTATAATTCTAAATACAGCTTTGATATTACAATAACATGTACTCAAGATATTCCACAAGTTTAGATTCTTATGGAAGCTTCAAATTAAATTTTGAAATTCTAATTTGTTCTTAAATTTCTAAAGAATAAAACGCAAAAATTTATAAAATAAATTATACTTGTCATTTATAGACGTAAAATTTCTATAAAATCATCTTTATTTAAAGTAGGAACTAATTATATGAATTTTAATTAGTTCCTACAATTCAAATTTTATTCATAAAGTTTTATGCCAATGAAAAGTTTTATCAAGTTCATTATTTTTTCGTTGATTTTATCAATTATAATAAGTTTTATATTTTTAAAGTGTATAACTAAATCTGAATTTAACCAATTGTTTGGATATAGCTGTTTAAAAGTTTTAACAGGAAGTATGTATCCTGAGATAAAAGCTGGTGAAAGCATAATTATAAAAAAATGCAAAAAATATAAAACAGGAGATATTATAACTTATATTACAAAAGATTCAGAAATAGTAACTCATAGAATTGTTTCAGAAGAAGATGGATTATATTATACAAAAGGAGATGCTAATAATGTAGAAGATTCTGAACCTATATTATTTAGTCAGATTTATGGTAAAGTTATTTTTCATTTTAATTCTTTTTTTCCTAATTCACTTTTTTCATTTGCAAAACATGTTGACTCTAATAAATCCTCAGTAAATGTGAAGATTGCAAAACCTATTTTTATTGTAGATGGAGATAAAGAAATCTTAATTGAAAAATATGGAAGTGTAAATGATTATAACTTCTCTGTTAGAAATTATAATGAAAATAATCAAACAAGTGAAGTTAGTTTAAACTATAGGATAGAAATTATTGCTGAAGATACAGTAAAATATAAATTATTTTGTAATAATAATTTAGTAGATATTAATAATACTTTTACTTTGTCTCATATAATCCCTAAAGAAGATAAATATGTATTAAGGATAGAAGCTCCTGAAGATTACCAAGGTAGTGTAAAAATAAATGTATATGCATATCAAATGAAGGAGGGAAAGAATTGATATTATTTAATAATAAGGAGGCTGATTTAGAGCATAAAAAAACATATAGAGAAAATATTAAGTTTAAATTTGAAGGTTCTGCACTTTTGTTAAAATTAAATAGAAAACGGTAAAATTACAAAAGCAATAAATATTTGTTCAGGATATAAATTAAAAAACAATGGCAATTATGAATTAATACTTAATGATAATTATTTAATTCATTTCATTTTAAAAAAAAGGCTATTAATAATTTTTTTACTTATATTAATAATTCTTTTATTTACTTCATTTTATTTTTGGTTTTACATCTCAAAAATTTTCATATACCCCCAATGATAATGTTTATATATTTACTACTACTGATGTAGGATTTAAAAATATAGAATTAACAGATACTTATAAAAAATATACAGTTTTAAATGATAAAATTGCACCAGGAACTATGGGAAGCTTTAGTATTATTATTGATAATAATACATATAATGATTATCAATATTCTTTTATATTTAAAGAAAATAATTTAAAGCCAAAGGGTTTATATTTTAAGCTTAAAGGTGAAAAATATTATGAGCTTAAAGACTTAATTTCTCAAATTAATGGAACATTACAAGCGAAGAAAACAATAACTGTGGATATTGAATGGTGTTGGGATTATCAAGGAGATGATATTAATGACACTTTAGAAGGTATCTTGGCATTGAATTATTCATTTGAAATATCATTATCATCAGCAAAATTATAAAAGAAAGGAGAAGAAAAGTGTATAAAAAATATATAATTATATTAATTTTAGATATATTAATTCTAATTAATAATAATCATACTTTTGCGAAATATGTATTTAAAGATACTCTAGATGTTGCAAGACTAAACACAGGAGGCAATTATTATCTAATTACATATACAGAGAAAAATGATACTAATAAAAAGGTAGAAAAAGTATATAAAGGTGATAATCATGATTCAGATGGAACAATCTTAAAACAATGGATTATAAATAAAAGAACTACTCTAGAAACAATTAAAATTGAAGATAGTAGTGGAGATATAAGAGATTGTTCATATCTCTTTGGTGGAAGTAACGAAATTTTAGTATGTATATTCCTTAAAAAAATTGATTTAAGTGGCTTTAATACATCAAATGTTACTGATATGAAATTTATGTTCTATGATTGTGTTAATTTAATCGATTTAAATGTTTCAAATCTTAATACTTCTAAAGTTACAGATATGTCTTATATGTTTTGTAATTGTCAATCAATAAAAACAATTGATTTACAAAGTTTTGATACTCATAATGTTATAGATATGGATGTAATGTTTAGCAATTGTAGAGAGGTAAAAGAAATAAGAGTCTCTTCAAAATGGACAACTGAAAAAGCCACTACTAAAAATATGTTTAGAAGTTGTGGTGTATCTAATACTAATTTATATAATTAAAAATGTAGGGGCACGTTACAACGTGCCCATTTTCGAATTTATATTTAGAATATTATATAATAGAATCTTATGTACTAAAATGTTGTAACATTTAAAAATATAGTTTCAAAATTTTACATAATTACATAATATATTATATATTCAAAATAGATAGGGGGATAATATTTTGGAACTAAAAGGTAAGAAAATCGGATTTAGCTTAACAGGCTCTTTTTATACATTTAAGAATACCTTTGATGAAATAAAAAAAATAATAAAAAGAGGTGGAGAAGTTATCCCTATAATGTCTTATTATGCTTATAATACTGATAGTAAATTTGGAAATGCTAAAGATTTTGTGAATGAAATAGAAAATATTACAGGTAAAAAAGTTATACATAGTATGCAAGAAGCAGAATATATTTCAGATTATTACGAATTAGATATGATGATTATTGCTCCATGTTCACGGAAATACCATTGCAAAACTTGCAAATTCAATAACAGATACTCCAGTATTAGTTGGTGCAAGGACACATTTAAAGAATAGTAAACCATTAGTTTTAGGACTTTGCTGTAAAGATGGATTAAGTCTTAATGCTGAGAATATAGGCAAATTATTTAATAGAAAAGATTTATTTTTTGTACCGTTTAGGCAAGATAATCCAATAACAAAACCTTATTCTATATGCTTTGACCATAAATACATAATAAAAACATTAGAAAGTGCACTAGATAGAGAGCAAATACAACCATTATTAAATTAGGAACACTTTTTCGTATTTTTTTGCAAAAAACTATTGACAAAAACTTTTGTTTGTATTATACTCTATTCATATTAAGAATATATGTTCGTAAAGATATAAATTGGAGGTAATAAAAATATGAAGAAACTAAATGTAAAAAGAATTATCAAATTAAGTGTATTAATGGTTGTGCTAGTAATAATGGTTTTATTATTTATACATTCTACATCATTGTCATATAAAGATATAGAATATCGTGAAATATATATATCTAGTGGGGATACCTTATGGGATATTGCAAAACATGAACAGCAAAGCAATGATTATTATAAAGGAAAGGACATAAGAGAGGTAATATTTCATATTAAGAAAGTAAATAATTTATCAAGTTCAGAATTAAATATTAATCAGAAAATTTTAATACCTAGTTTATAAAATTGGAGGGGCGGGTCTTGTGTCCGCCCAAAGCATAATTAATAATAATTTACAAATCAGCCAAAGGGTTACTTTCAACTGCAGCTCTTACTTGTTCATTTGCAACATGTGTATAAATTTCAGTAGTAGATATGCTTTCATGTCCTAAAAGTTCTTGTAATGCCCTTATATCAACATTTCCATATTGATACATAAGTGTAGCAGCAGTGTGTCTTAATTTATGTACAGAATATTTATTAGAATCAATTCCTGCTTTTTTAAGTTCCTCTTTTACTACATATTGTACTGTTCTATTTGCAATTCTTTCATGTCTTTCAGAAAGAAATAGAGCATTCTTATCATCTATTTTTGATACATCATTTGGTCTAACCTTTAAATAAGAATTTATAGCATTAATACATGCTTTATTTAGGTAAATTGTTCTTTCTTTATTTCCTTTCCCAATTACAGTCATTCTATTTTCACTAAAGTCAATATCTGTAATATTGATACCCACTAATTCGGAAAGACGCATACCACAGTTTAAAAATAGAGTAATTATAGCATAATCTCTTTGTATATTTCGATTTTGTCTTTCATTAGTAGATACTGCTTGAGCAGCATTTAATAGAGATTTACTTTCTTCCAAAGATAAATATTTAGGTAATCTTCTTTCAAGTTTAGGATTTTCTAAATCTTGTGCAGGATTCTTATCTAATTTGAAATCTTCATCCTTGGAAGATAAATAATGAAAGAAAATTCTAATACTAGAAGATTTTCTAGAGATAGTGGTTGCCTTACAATTTCCTTCAGTTCTTAACATGGACAAATAAGAACGTATGTCAGATAGTTTTACTTTTTTAATAATATTAAATGGAACATCTTTATATACAATTTTTTTGAACTCATTTTCATTTCCATTTAATGAACAATATCTTTGCTTTATAAATCTTAAAAAATTAGCAATATCATAATTATATTCTTTAACAGAACTAGGTGATTTATTTAAAATTATTAAAGTATAATCTAAAAATGCATTTAAGTAATCAGGATTATCATTACGATTAATCATAAATATATCTCCTCACATAAAAATATTAACAAATACATTATATAACAATTATAAAATAATTTAAAGCAGATTTTTATGCTATTTTTTTACTTTTTAAAATATAATAGTTATAAATTGTAACTGTATCGTAGAAAATATATTAAAAAATATGTTAAAGAATAGAAAATAATCTTAAATTATAGTATAATACCAATAATTAACATATAAAAGTGAAAATTTTGTAAGAAATGGGAGAGAAGAATATTATGCAATCTTTAAAAGAATTATATAAAATAGGAAATGGGCCATCTAGTTCACATACTATGGGACCCAAAAGAGCAACTGAATTATTTAAAAATAAATATCAAAATGCTGATAAATTTAAAATTATACTATATGGCTCACTTGCTATGACAGGTAAAGGACATTTAACAGACTACATTATTAAAAAGACATTAGAAGGTTATGAAGCAGAAATTGAATTTGACACAAAAACAGAGTGTAAAGTACATCCAAATACTTTTGATATTTTGGCTTATAAAAATGGAACTTTATTAGATAGTTGGAGAGTATATTCAATAGGAGGTGGGTCATTTAAAATTGCTAAAGATAAAGAATCTATTATTAAAGATATCTATCCTCAAAAAAACTTTGATGATATAAAAAAATATATAAAAGAAAATAATTTAGATTTATATGATTATGTATGTTTAATGGAAGGAAAAGAAGAAATAACAGAATTTTTAAATCAAGTTTGGAGAACAATGAAAGAAGCTATAGAGAATGGATTAAAAACAACAGGAACAATACCTGGAAAATTGAAATTACAAAGAAGAGCAAAAAAGATATATGAAAATAAATTATACTTTGAAACAGAAGATATAAAGAAAACAAGATTACTTAGTAGTTATGCTTATGCAACAAGTGAAGAAAATGCAAGTGGGGGAGTAATAGTAACAGCTCCAACATGTGGAGCATGTGGCGTATTACCAGCTGTATTGTATTACATGAAAGAAAAATATAATATAAAAGACGAACAAATAATAAAAGCATTAGCAGTTGCTGGTATAATAGGAAATGTTGTAAAAACAAATGCTTCTATAAGTGGAGCTGAATGTGGATGTCAAGCTGAAATTGGAACAGCTTGTTCTATGGCTGCTAGTGCTTGTGCATACCTATTTAAATTAGATATTGATAGAATTGAAAATTCAGCAGAAGTTGCAATGGAACATCACTTGGGTTTAACATGTGACCCTATTTATGGATATGTTCAAATTCCATGTATAGAGAGAAATGCTATTGCAGCAATGCGTGCCTTTGATTCTGCTACATTATCTCTAATTTTAGAAAAAAATAAGAAAATTTCATTTGACTTGGTTGTAGAGACGATGTATGAAACAGGAAAAGATTTAGGTAAACATTATAGAGAGACAAGCGAAGGAGGACTAGCTAAGAAATATTGTAGGAATAAGTATTTTAACAAAGACATGGAGGAATAATAGTTAATTTATATATGTGATCTTAAAAACGAACATTTGTTGTAATTGTTTATAAATAATAATTTTCATTATAAAGTTATAAATTTAATTTACTAACTATATATAAGATAATTTTATACTATAAATATATTAAAATCGTTTTTAAGACATTTTAATACTAAAAACAGCAAATTGTTTAATAAATTTCTATGCTAATTAGGTTGTTGTATAAATAATAGACTATAAAGCGCTAAAAGCATTGATATAGTAGTAGTTATCAGGACACCAGGAAAGGTCGTCCATATATTTTACTCCTATTCCTATTTGCACAAAACTTTGATAATACCAACCAAAAAATTCGACATTTGCTAAAAATAATTATACTAAAAAATATAATAAACAGTTAAATTTTTGCATAGAATACATTATATATAATAATTTAGTAAAATTATTTGAATTTGTTGACAATTCGAATAATTAAATGCTATAATATATTATATAAATAAAAACTGCCTACTAGGAGGCGAAGAGTAAAATACCCTAGATAATCGATAAAACAGCCACCCAGTTGGCAAGGAGAAAATGCACTGGTGAATAAATGAGGGAGTCTTGCACTCCCTTATTATTGTATAAGGAGAATAATGGAAATAGTTGAAGGAAAATTATATTTTATAAAAAATGAATTTTTAGAAAAGTACAATCCCAAATATCACTTAATGGAAAATAAAGAAGAAGGAGCAAAAAGGCCTACATATTTTTGCTTTAGAGATAAACTAGATAAGAATATATTATGGTTTGTACCTATGTCATCTAAATATGATAAATATTTAAAGGTATATAATGAAATAAAAACTAAAAGAAGGATAGAACCCAACAATTTTGTGTTTGCAAGAAATTTAGCTGGCAAAAAAGCTGTTTTTCTAATTCAAAATATGTTTCCAACTTTAGAAAAATATATTGAACAAGAATATAAAAAAGCAGGAATATCAATTAAAGTTCCTAAAGCTGTAAAAGAAGAAATAGATAAAAAAGCTAGAGATATATTTGCATATACAAACAAAGGAATTGTGGCTACATTTACTAATTTACCTGAATTCATTAAAGATATAAAGAAAGAATATAGCAATTAAACTTTTTTATAAAAAGTAGTGTTATCATTTACTTTAAACTATAAATATGATAAAATAGAATAAATTTAAGCAAAATGCTTATTGTTTTTTTACTTGTTAAAAGTTATGTAACTATAAACAATATAGGAGGAAAGAAAAATGAAACTAATTAAAAATCTTTTAAGCGATCTTTGTGAAATGTGTCGGCCATTAATTTTTGATATTGCGCTTGCTATCCCTATAGTAGCATACACATTTACATGGGAGGTTGTAGATGCATCTGCAACGTTAAAACATACCCTAAAAGGATTGGCTATTGGAATCTTTATAGATATAGTTTGGGTATCCATTTGGGTGATTATTACAGATTTCATATCTAAGAGAAAAAAAATTAATTAGTAAAGTAGTTTGGGCATGTATATACAGACTCTGATAAGATTTCAAAAATAGGACTATATTCGATAGTTCTATTTTTGATTCTATGGACTATTTGCATAAAATATTTACTAAAGCCGTATTTATGAATTTATTGTTTCTTGAAATTGAGTAGGAAGTAAGGAAGTAGGCGATTTACTACAAAACATAACATTTATAAATCTAAAAATATCCTACAACAAATAAAAAAATTTTAGTATAAATATAAAATTTTATTAAGATAATTTATAATTACAAAAAATTTATATAAAACTAATTTTAAAAGAATATATAAAAAACGAACATTTGTTACAATTGTTTATAAATAATAATTTTTATTTTAAAGTTATAAATTTAATTTACTAATTATATAAAATAATTTTATACTATAAACATATTAAAATCGCTTTTAAGACATTTTTATATCTAATCAATAATTACATGTCTAATTTTATACGAATATTTTAAATACAGTTATTATATATAATAAAAATTTACTAAAATGCTATAAATTGCTGATTATAAGCAATTCTATTAAAATAGCTAAAAAAGTGCAAAAAAACGAAGCACGAGAATCGATTTTAAGCCGTTTTTATTAAAAAGTAATATAGTTACACATGTCTTAAAAAATCGCTAATATAAGTATTTAAGCGATTTTCGAGATTTTAATAAAAAATTATAAAATATAATATAGGATTTTATATAGAAATAATAAATTAGAATATAAACTAATATAAGTACAAAATATTAAAGCCTCAGAATCGATTTTAAGACATTTTTATAAATAAGTAATATAGTTGTCTAAATAATAGACTATAAAACTCTAAAAGCATTAATATAACAATAGTTGGTAGGACACCATGAAAGGTTGTCCATATATTTTACTCCCACTCCTTTTGCACAAAACTTTGATTTTGTGCAAAGTTTATAATAATATTTTTGAGGGACATCTGTATATTACTATCCCTCCTCTTTTAAAACATTTGTGAATTTTGAATAATAAATTTTATTTGAATCTTTCTAGAAATGCTTCCATACGTTTCAAAAATTCTGCATTATTTTTACTAGCTACCATTTGATTTAATAATTGTTCAGTTACTTCAGTTACTGGCATACTTGATAATGCTTTTCTTAATGCAAATACAGTTTCTAACTCTTGTGATGATAATAATTTCTCTTCACGACGTGTTCCTGATTTATTTATATCTATTGCTGGGAAAATTCTTTTTTCAGATAAGTTTCTATCTAAATGAACCTCCATATTACCTGTTCCCTTAAATTCTTCAAATATAACATCATCCATTCTACTTCCTGTTTCTATTAATGATGTTGCAAGAATAGTTAAACTTCCACCATTTTCTATATTTCTTGCAGCACCAAAGAAACTCTTTGGTTTATGTAACGCATTTGGGTCAAAACCTCCAGATAATGTTTTGCCTGATGATGGAATTGTTAAATTATAAGCTCTTGCAAGTCTTGTTATACTATCTAATAAAATAACTACATCTTTATTTTGTTCTGTTAATCTTTTGGCTCTTTCTAATACCATTTCAGCTACTTTTATATGATGTTCTGGTAATTCATCAAAGGTTGAATATATAATATCACCTTTTATAGAACGTTTCATATCTGTAACTTCTTCAGGTCTTTCATCTATTAATAAAACAATCAAATATACTTCTGGATTATTCTTTGTTATACTATTAGCTATTTTCTTTAATAATGTTGTTTTTCCTACTTTAGGTGGAGAGACTATCATCCCCCTCTGCCCTTTACCAATAGGAGATATTAAATCTATTATTCTCATAGCAACTTCATTTTGAGTTGTTTCTAAACGTAGTCTTTCTTCAGGATGAATTGGGATTAAATCAGAAAAATTCCTTCTTCTAATACATGCATCTGGTGATTCATCATTAACTTCACCAACAAAAATAAGTGCAGGAAACTTCTCTCCTTCTTTAGGGATTCTTGCAATTCCTTTAATTTTATCACCTGTAAGTAATTTGAATCTTTTTATTTGAATTGGAGATACATATACATCTTTAGAAGTTGATAAGTAATTTTCTCCTCTTAAAAATCCATATCCATCTGGTAATACCTCTAATATTCCTTCTACTATCTCATCATCTTCATTATTTACTTTATATGTTTTATCATTTTGAACTATATTCTCTGTTTTATTATCAGTTGTCTCTTTTTCTAATAATTCAATTAATTCATCTTTTTTTAATTTTGATATATTATTTATTCCTTTTTCTTTTGCTATTTCCCTTAGTTCAGCTAATGACTTTTTTTCCATAAAAACTTTACCCCCTAGTTATATAATTATACTAAATTTTTTTATTAAAAGCAAATTTTAGAAGAAATAATACATCGTTTATTACATAAATCTATATTATATAAAAAAAATTAAAGTTTCATAATATATTGTATGAAACTTTAACTTCCAATATCTATATAAACCTTTTCATTTGGTTTATACATATTTAACTTTTCTCTTGCTACTTCTTCTATATATTCTGGTGAATTAATATTATCTCTAATAGCAGTTAATTCTGCTTTATTGTCTTCTTCGTCTTCTATTTTAGATAAGAAATAATCTATATTAGAATCATAAGAATTTATTTTTTTCTGTTGCTTTACGAAAGTTATAACAAGGTATATCCCTACAATTATTAAAATTAATTTTGTTAATATACTTTTTAAATTTAATTTCATCTTCATATGTAATCCTTCTTTATTAATACGCAAAAAATTAATTAACAGTTTCTAAGTAAAAAATTATTGAGAAACTATAAAATTTGCTATAATATTTTAGCATAGAATTTTTCTTATCTTAAAAGTTAAAATTCATACTATATAAAAAACTTCTATATATAAAATTCTACATTTTTTTATAAAATCCTTCTTAATATTCATTATTTTTTGCTTTTTTGTTAACTTTAAATATATTTAGTGTTTTTTTACATATTCCTTAAAAGTTTTACTTAATTTTGCAAAAATGAATAATATTGGGTTAAATATAACTTTTTTTAATATATTTGATATTATTTTTATTGGAATATTAAAAACTTCTATAATAAGAGATATAATTTGTTTTATAAAAGTTAAAATACATACATTTATTTTTATGAATATCTTACTTAATGTTATCATGTATAAAGTAACTCCACATAATACCCCTAAAAACATATAACCTCTAATAGCACCATTATTGAAAATAAAAATAGAATATAACAGAATTATTCCTGTGCATATCCAAAAAAGAATATCTTCTATAGCAGTTACAAGATTTCCCGTAGAAAAACTTCTTCTTAATATCCTAAAAAAATCGAAAAAAATACCAATTATTACTCCATCCAAAGCAAAAAGTAAGAATAGCATTGCCTGAGAATTTGCCATTGACTTTCCCTTTCTCTATTTGAAAATTTTTCCAAATAATCCTCCACCGTTCTTTTTTATCTAAATCTTTATTACTATATGCTAAACTATCTATTTCTCCTTCGACTACAATTTCTGAAGTATCTAAACTTAATTTATTTATTCTTATATTTTCTCCTTTAATAGTTAATAATCCTAATTCTGTTTCAACCATTACAATTTGATCATCGAAACTTAATACATCTAAAACACCAGATACATTTAATTTTTCCCTATTTTCTAATATTAAATTTTGTATTACACCTGTTTGAATACTCTTTTTGTCTTCTAATGTCATACTTTACCACTCTCCTCTTCTTTTGGTACAAATTATATATATTCAAGAATTGATATTTTTAGAACAACATAAGAGGAAAAATATAAAAAACATAACCACATATTTATTTGTGATTATGTTTTTCATATATATATTGTTTACATTTTTCTAAGTTCTAACTTCTAGGATATTATTGATTTTAAATATGCTTCCATAAGTCCATCCAAGTCTCCATCCATTACACTTTGTACATTACCTACTTCATAGTTTGTTCTATGGTCTTTTACAAGTGTATATGGACAAAATACATATGAACGTATCTGACTTCCCCAAGCAATATCCATTTGAATTCCTTTAAGTTCATCTATAGTTTCTTTATGTTCTTTTTCTTTTAAATCTAATAGTTTTGATTTTAACATTTTCATTGCTGTTTCCCTATTTTGTACTTGTGAACGCTCTGTTTGGCAAGATACAACTATTCCAGTTGGAATATGTGTAAGTCTTACTGCTGATGAAGTTTTATTAATATGTTGTCCCCCTGCACCAGAAGCTCTATATACATCCATTTTAATATCATCAGGATTTATGTCTAATTCAATATCATCACTTATTTCAGGTAATACCTCTAATGAAGCGAATGATGTATGTCTTCTACCTCCTGCATCAAAAGGAGAAATTCTAACTAATCTGTGAACTCCCATTTCGCTTTTCATATACCCATATGCATTATCTCCAGAGATTAGAGCTGTAACACTTTTTATTCCTGCTTCATCACCCTCTAAATAATCTAATTCTTTAACATTAAATCCTTTCGAATTAGCCCATCTACAATACATTCTATATAACATTTGAACCCAATCTTGTGCTTCTGTTCCCCCTGCTCCTGGATGTAATGTTATTATTGCATTATTAGAATCATATTTTCCAGATAAAAGTATAGTTATTTCAAAATCGTTTATGGATTTTTCTAATTTCTTAGTATTTTTTAATAATTCTGATGAAAGCTCTTCATCATTATCTATTGATAGAAATTCATTAATTTCTTCAAGATTTGCAATTTCAGAACAGAATACTTTATAATTAGTAACTTTATATCTAATCTTCTTTAATTCGCTTAAAATTGAATTTGATGTTTTTTTATCACTCCAAAATCCTTCTTCTAAAGTTTTATCTTCAAGTTCCTTTAATTTCTGTTCTAAACTATATAAATCTCCTAAGGATTTTCCTATACTATCAATTCTCTCACGAATATGTTGTAATTCAATCTTATTTTCTGATATATCTATCATAAATCTATAACCTCTTTCCACTTCTACTATATTAATATTTATAATATAACTTTTTATAATTTTAAATCTTGAATTGTTAAATTTAAAGATAACCCTTTTCTTCCTTCTGATAACCAATGTTCATTTTCTTCAAATGTTTCATCAGTATTTTTTATATAAGCAGTTTGCAAAATATTCATAGCACTAATGCAATTAAATATTAAAGGAAGATTCTGAATTTCATATTTATCAAGCTTATTAATTTTGTTATATTCGCCTAGTAAAGAATTTATATTACTTATTGTTTTATCTCTATCATCAGTCATACAAATACCAAACATAGCAACTGCTAATTCAATAACTCTAGGTAAATAATTTAATACAGAAAAATCTATGACCCATACATTACCATTTTTATCTAATATTAAATTTGATTTTATTATATCTCCATGAATATATGCCATTTTAAATTTTTTAAAATCTATTTTTTTCATTTGGTTATAGATATTTGTTACTAATAACCTATCTTCTATATCAATATCATTAGATTTTTTATTGTATTCTGATTCAAAATGAGTAATTGTCCATTCATCATAATATGGCTCAACATTATAATCTATACTATTAATCTTTGCCATCTCTCTTGCTATATCAATTATTTCTGTTTCTGTAAAATCACGTTCTAACAAAAGCATATTTGTTCCATCTATATAATCCATAACAATAATATTTAATATTTTATTGTCTATTTTTAATTGAAAAATATTCCTTCCATTCACATCATATAATTGGGGGACTTTAACTTCATTGTCTATTGATTTCTTTAATATCTTTATAAGTCTTTCTTGTTCTGCTTTTGGCCTTGATTTATTTAATATTTTTACAAAGTATTTCCCATTGCTTGTTTTTAAAAGCATATTAAAATCTTCGTAACCTATGTCAATATGCTTATATTCAACTAAGTCTCCTAAATTGTAGTATTCACATATTTTTTCAGATACTATCTTTAAATTTTTAATATTATATATTCTTTCATAAAAATTTACATATTCCTTTTTTCCACCTTCATCTTATAAACATTACGATTAAAGCAATTATAACATAGTTGATAAATTATATCCATAACTCCTAATAAATTTACTAGATAATTTTTCAATATTAAAATTTTAACCGTCCATGCACTATTCTTTTTTTTGAACATATAATTTTGATATAGTGCATTGGAGGTGTTTATGCTTACATTAACAATATCAGGAATAATTGCAATACTTAAGTCATGTTTTTTAATGTTTGGTTATATCCAGAGTAGTCAATTATTCCCTGAACCATTAGCACCTGAAGAAGAAAAGATTTTTCTTGAAAGATTAAGTAATCGGTGATGAAGAAGCTAGAAATATTCTTATTGAGAGAAACTTAAGACTTGTAGCACATATTTCTAAAAAGTACTCCAGTACTAATATAGACCAAGATGATTTAATATCTATTGGTACAATTGGTTTGATTAAAGGCATTAATAGTTATGATATGTCAAAGAACATCA
Source organism: uncultured Clostridia bacterium (assembly GCA_948745425.1). Lineage (GTDB taxonomy): Bacteria > Bacillota > Clostridia > TANB77 > CAG-508 > CAKPSH01. The sequence goes on along the minus strand of CAPZDM010000009.1, from coordinate 6,804 downwards.
GACTTGCTACATATGTTGCTCGTTGTATAGAAAATGCAACATTCACGTGTTGGAAAGTTGTGTAGCAATTAGTAAGCTGTTTGATAAATTAAAGGACAAGCTAGATACTAAAATTACTCTAAAAACTCATGCTGTATGGAAGATACCACAAATTAAAGATATATCAGTTATAAAAAAATGGGAAACTGGTAAATCACAGATGACTAGAGCAAGTTATAATAAATTAAAAAAATGTATGAGTTAGTCGCTCGTACATTTTTCTTTAATATCTTTTAAAATCAAATCTAGGATTTTCTTTTTAGATGTATCACTAATATTTAATCCTTTAATTTTTTCTATCAATAAAGTTGCATGAAAGTTTGCAACTCTATTTTCAAGTTCTTCTTTATCTTCTTCTAGTTCTGGAAGATTTACAAAAACTTTCATGTTCCTTCTCCTCTATTACAATATATTATAAATATTTTATTATATTAATACAATGTAATGATTTTGAAGTATTTTTGAAATATGATATTGGTAAACTTGCCGTTTACGCAGGAAAGCATTAATAGAAAATGCCAAAAACACATAAAAGGTCAAGCCTTTTAGACTAGTAATTTTGATTTTTTCTATTAAGTTTTTAATAAAATTCCCTACGTAGGTACTTTGATTTTTTTATATGTAATTTTAGTATTTCAATTAAATTCCCATGCATGGTACTTTTTATTAGGAATTAACATTTCTATCTGACTACAATTGTAGTCACTCTATAATACTTTTATTTTAGATATTTACGTATTTTTTTTCAATTTCTACATAAAATATATTAACATTTGTTGACAAATGTTCAGGGATCCTGTATAATGAAATTACAGATCACAATGATGAACGATGTAACACCACGTAGGTGTGTTGGATTAGTAACTAATCCCATCGTTCATCTTATTTATATAATTTTATACCTGCACCCTCTATACTATTCTTATGCTTTCTTATTGATGGCTTTAATATTTCAAAAAATGTATCATCCTTATTTTCATATTTTCTAAATATCGCTCCTGCACAAAAATCTGCTATTTGCACCCCTGCACTATAATCAGAATCTACAAATATTAAACTATCACAAAAATTAGGAAATTTAACAAAATGTGTTCCCATATTTTTTGCTCTTAAATACGAAATCTGTAAATTCTTATCTAATCTATTGTTTTTATCATTTCCTCTACTATCTGCAAATAGCATTACAGGTACTTTGGTATTTTTGCTTTTAGTTATTTGCATACAAAATCTTTCCATTAGTAAATGCAATGCAAGTGAATACAAATCATTATGGTCTTTTATAAATTCCTTATTCTTATAGCAATATTCCTTATCCATAATAATTCCAACAATTGAATTTTTATAGTCTTTAACTATTTCCATAACCTCTTTTTTCATATTCATTATTTGGCTATATTCCATATCAATTTCCTTATATTTCGTATTCCATTTTATTTCATGATATGGGTTCAATCCATACTTTATCTTTATAGCTTTCAATGTTTCTTCAACACATAAAATTTTATTTGCATCTATCATAAATCCAGATAAAACAAAATATTTACTTGTATTTTTAACTAATTCATTTTTTTCTTCATCAAAACCTCCAGGTTGACCGACTTTCATCTATAAAGATAGTGTACATTTATTTCCTCTTTTCTTATTTTTTTCGATATTATATCAGTTTTTTCGTAGTAAATAAAGATTTTTTACTAATAAATATATAATTTTATTAACTTTCTAATAATTTTCCTATGCATGGTATTTTTTAATTGTACACATTTTGTAGATATTTCATTATAATTTTAGATAAAATCCTTTTATTACATATAGATAAATATAATTTTTCAAACAAATTCCAATCATTAAAATAATTCTTAATCTTCATAAACATATAAATTTTCCCTTAAATACTATTTCATTTAGTTATCAAATTCTTCATCAAACATATCAAATAATATTTTAAATTCTTCATCATGCATTAATAAGTCATGCTGTCTATTATTTACCATCTCTTTAAATTCTTTGTATGAAACAAAAAATATCTCTGAAATTTCTTCTTCTTGATATTTCATATCTTCTATAGCTTTAGTAGTTTTTAAAATATATAAATCGTCAAATTCATTATTTATAAAAGTTTCAGTATATTTTGAACTTCTTTTTAATGTTTTTATAAATAATAATTCTTCAGATTTAACATCTAAATTCAATTCTTCTTTTAGTTCTCTAATAGCACCATCTAAAGATTTATCACATGCAGTAAGATGCCCTGCACAAGATATATCAAGCATATTAGGATTACTATCTTTTGTCGCACATCTTCTTTGTAATAAAATATCTCCATTATGATTTATAATCCATATATGTACTGCTTTATGCCAATCCCCATCTCTATGAACTTCATCTCTTAACTTTGTTTTTCCTGTTTTATTGCCGTTTTCGTCTAATATATCAAAATATTCTTTACTCATTAATAATCCTCCTAAATTATGTCTTATAATTATCTTTAAATGTCTAATGTTTTTATTGTAACTAATCATATCATATTTTTTAAAATATATCTATAGTACACATAAATTTTATTGAACTAAATATATTTTCGTTTCATAATATCTATTGCATTTTTATATTTGTTTGTGATATATTATTTATAACATCACATTTCAAGAAAGGGAATCAAAATATGAAAAGTCAAAAACAAGATAATAGAAAAATAGCAATATATTCTCGTAAATCAAAATTTACAGGTAAAGGCGAAAGTACCCATAATCAAATAGAAACATGTAAAAGAAAAATTGAATTAACTTTTGATAATGTAGATTTAGAAAATGATATTATTATTTATGAAGATGAGGGTTATACAGGTTATAATACCAATCGCCCTGCTTTTCAAAAGATGCTTAAAGATATTAGAAATAAAAAAATAAAAGCTATTGCTTTTTATAAATTAGATAGAATTAGTCGTAATGTATCAGACTTTAGTAGTTTAGTAATTGAACTTGATAATTATGATGTATCATTTTTATCAGCAACAGAAAGCATTGAAAACGTAACACCAAGTCGGTCGTGCTATGATGTTTATGATTTCTGTATTTGCACAACTTGAACGTGATACAATCGCAGAACGTATTAGAGATAATATGCTTGAACTTGCTAAAACTGGTCGCTGGCTTGGTGGTATGACCCCAACAGGTTATAAATCAGAGCAAATAGAAAATATAACTGTTGATGGTAAAAAAAGAAAACTATACAAACTATCAACTATTGATAATGAAGTAAGAATTGTAAAAATCCTTTTTGATAAAATGAGAGAATTAAAATCACAAACAAAACTTGAAACTTATACAATCCAACATGATATAAAAACTAAAAATGATAAAGCATATACTAGATGGGGATTAAAAAACATTTTAATAAATCCTGTATATGCTATTGCAGACCAAGACACACTTGATTATTTTAGAAATTTAGATGTAGAAATTTATGCAGATGAAAAAGAATTTGATGGTATACATGGATTAATGGTTTATAACAAAACAGAAAAAAAGAAAAATCAAGTAGTTAGAAAAGATGTAAATGATTGGATTGTAGCTGTTGGAAAACATAAAGGTATTATTGCAGGTAAAGAATGGGTTGAAGTTCAAGAATTATTAGATAGAAATAGCGACATGAAATATCGTAAACCTAGTACAAGTAATGCCTTACTATCAGGAATTTTAAGATGCTCACATTGTGCCTCATTTATGAGAGCGAAACTAAAAAATAGAATGGTAACTCCTGATGGTCGTAGAGTTTTTGACTATATGTGCGAACTTAAAGATAAAAGTAGAAAACAAAAATGTCAATGTAAAAATATTAATGGATTAGAAGCTGATGATTTGGTAATGCAAAAAATAAAAGAACTTGCTACCCCTACCTCAAAATTTTATAAAGCCCTTAAAGAATTATCTACAAATACTTTTAACAAGCAAGATAAAAATGTTGAAGAAGTTAGAACTTTAAAATCATTAATTTATAAAAATGAAACTTCTATTAATTCATTATTAGATAAAATTAAATATGTAGATGTTTCTTTATTAGATGATATTTCAAACGAAATTAAAAAATTAAAGGAAACTAATATGGAATTAGAAAAGCAAATAAAGTCATTAACTAATACGAATTATGAAGAAATAAATGACAAAGAAACTGCCAATTTAGTTCTTAATATATTAGATACCTACTTTACCTCTTTTGATAGCTTAGACTTGAATGCAAAACGAAATATGATTAAGTTATTAGTAAGCTCTATAACAACAAATGGCGAAGATATAACAATTAACTTTATTGGTAGCAGAAATATGAAAGATAAAACATTTCCAACAGGTGCTAACTGCAAATGAGATTCTCATGTTTTTAAGAGGCTCAAAGAAAACTAAAGCAGAAGTTTATTTGAATGAGCCTATTGGAAAAGATAAAGATGATAATGAAATTACATTATTAGAGATACTAGAAAATGATGAAAGAAGTATTGAAGATGAAATTGATTTAAAATTGAAAACTAAAATTTTATATGAAAAGATGGAAGAAGTATTAAAAGATAGAGAAAAAGAAATTATAACTCTTCGTTTTGGATTAAATGGTGATAAACCAAAAACTCAAAATGAGATTGCTAAACTTATGGGAATTTCTCGTTCTTATGTATCTAGAATTGAAACAAAAGCAATACATAAACTTAGTAGAGAATTTGAAGAGTAGACTTTGCCTATTCTTCATTTTTTAATACTCATCCAAAAAATGATGTGTTTCCCCTTTTTGGGTATATGAAATAATAGTATCCAGATTAACGTTTTGTGCACTTCTAAATATATTAATATCAATATTCTCATATTTTTGTCTAAGTTCTTTTATTAGCTTTTTCATTTCCTCTCTTTTTGAACCACCACCAATATCTCCACAAGGTATACATTTTTCTGTAACTTTACAGGCACATTGTAGAAATTCTAGATTATATCTATTTTTCCATGCTATAATATCTGCTTCTTTTACAAAATACATAGGTCTTATAAGTTCCATTCCTGGATGAAAAGTGCTATGAAGTTTTGGCATCATTGTTTGCATTTGAGCACCATATAACATTCCCATTAGTATAGTTTCTATTACATCATCAAAATGATGACCTAAAGCAATTTTATTGCAACCTAATTCTCTAGCTTTTTTATATAAATGTCCTCTTCTCATTCTTGCACATATATAACAAGGGTGGTCATCTATATTTTCAACAACATCAAATATCTTTGTTTCAAACATAGTTATTGGTATATTAAGTAATTTAGCATTATCTATTATTTTTTGTTTATTTATTTCTGTATAACCTGGATTCATAACAAGAAATACTAAGTCGAAATCTATTTTACCATGTTTTTTTAACTCCTGAAAACATTTCGCCATTAACATTGAATCTTTACCACCTGACATACAAACAGCAATCTTATCTCCATTTTGTATCATATCATATTCTCTTATTCCTTTTGTAAATCTATTCCATATTTTTTTTCGATATGTCTTTATAAGTGTTCTTTCTATCTCTTCATATTTTTCCACTATACTCTATCCCCCTTTTATTATATCTTTAATTACTTCTCCTGCTATTATAAGACCTGCAACTGATGGAACAAATGATATACTACCAGGTACTTGTCTACCTTCATTTTGAGATATTTCATTAAGTTTTATAGGTTCTTCTTTTGAATATAGCACTTTAAGCCTATTTACACCTCTTGCCTTTAATTCTTTTCTCATTACCTTTGCAAGTGGACATACACTAGTTTTATAAATATCTGCTATTTCAAATTTAGTTGGATCTAGCTTATTTCCTGTACCCATACAAGATATTATAGGGATATTTAACTTATCTGCTCTAATTACTAATTCAATTTTAGAAGTTATTGTATCCACTGCATCTATTATGTATGAAATTGAAGAATTTAAAATTTCTTTACTGTCAGGCATAAAAAATTCTTTATAAATTTCTATATTTGCATTTGGATTTATTTCCAAAATTCTATCTCTAGCAACCTCTACTTTAGGAATTCCTATTGTTTTTGTTGTTGCAATTATTTGTCTATTTAAGTTTGTTAGACTAATAGTATCATTATCTACTAAAATAAAATTTTCTACTCCTGCTCTAACTAATCCTTCAACTACAAAAGAGCCAACTCCACCTATTCCAAAGATTGCAACTTTAGAATTATGTAGTTTTTCTATATTTTCTTTTCCTATTAACAACTCTGTTCTTGAAAATTGATTTTGCATATGCTTTTCCTTTCAATTATATTATTTTTCCTCCACCTAATACAATATCTCCTATATAAAAAACAGCAGACTGTCCTGGAGTTATTGCTCTTTGTGGTTCATAAAAGTTTACTTTTATTTTATCTCCAATTTGAATTATTTTAGCTTTAGCTAATTTTGCTGAATATCTTGTTTTAACCTCTACTTCCATTTCATATGTGATTTCATCTACCAATAATAAATTAATATCTGTAACAAAAATCGCATTTCTATACAACTCTTGTTCTTCGCCCACTATTACCTCATTTTTATCTTTGTTAAAGCCTAAAACAAATAATGGTACAGGATTAGAGATTCCTAATCCTTTTCTTTGACCTATTGTGTAATTATATAATCCATTATGTTTTCCTAATATTTTACCTTGAGAATTTACTATATTACCAATTTTAGGTTTTATATTAGAATTTGTTTCTAAGAATTTTTTATAATTACCATCAGGTATAAAACAAATAT
>CAPZDM010000008.1 GCA_948745425.1 uncultured Clostridia bacterium | reverse complement strand
AATATTTCCTTTCATCATAAAATTTTATTGTATTGGATATCTTGTATCACATCCTTTTAACCTATAGAATATTTTCATAGGCACATGCAATGTGCCCTACATTTTTTTATTTTCTTCTTCTAATTATCCAATCTCTTTGACATTGTATAGGTAAATGTATTTTAACTTTTTGTCCTGCTTTTCCTGGACTTACACTTTCAATTTCTTCATCTGTTTCATAATCCCATAATCTATCAATATTAAAAGCATAAACATCTATATTTCCTGGTATTATTATTTCTAAAGTATCACCTACTGTTAATTTGTTTTTAATTTCTATAATGGATTTATCTACATTATATTCTACTACTTTTCCTCCAAATTCATAGTTTGGATTATATTGTTTACCTTCATATTCCTGAAAATCTTTGTTGTTTCTATCATTAAAATAAAATGTAGTTAAACTTCTAGTTTTTACTTTATCAATTTCTTTTAGGTATTTTGTATAGTCATAATTGTTGGGGTCTTGCACATAATCATATATTGCATTTCTATAAGCATTTATTACACTTGCTAAATAATATTCTGTTTTTAGTCTACCTTCAATTTTAACACTATCAACACCCATTGATACAATGTCTGGAATTTCCTTTAATAGACATAAATCCTTTGATGAAAATATATATGTGCCTTTTTCGTCATGTTCTACTGGCATTAAATTTCCTGGATTATTTTTTTCTTCTACATACAAATTATAAGCCCATCTACAACTTTGTGCACAATCTCCTAAGTTTGCACTTCTTGAAGCTAAGAAATCGCTTAAAAAACATCTTCCAGAATATCCAAAACATAATGCTCCATGTACAAAGATTTCTGTTTCTAATCCTATTGGAGTATTATCTATAATATATTTTATTTGTTCTTTTGATAATTCTCTTGCTAAAATTATTCTCTTTGCTCCATTTTTATACCAAAACATTGCATCATGTGCACTTACAGCATTTGCTTGTGTACTAATATGTATATCAATATCAGGTGCTTCTTGATGTAAGACATCTATTACTCCTCCATCTGATGCAATTATTCCATCTACTTTAAGTTCATTTAACATTCTAGCTTGTTTTTTTATTTCTTCATATGTTTCATCCCATGCATAAATGTTTATAGCAGCATATACTTTTTTTCCTATACTATGAGCATATTTTATTGTGTTTGCTAAATCATCATCATTTACTTCTGCTCTGCTTCTTAAAGAAAGCGAAGCAGTTCCACAATATACTGCATCTGCTCCATACATAAATGCAATCTTTGCCTTTTCAAAAGAACCTGCGGGTGCTAATAATTCTGGTTTTTTCATTTAAAATCCTTCCTTTCCAGACATATTTCTCCATTTTTCATCTGCTCTATTGTATCACAATTACAAAAAAAATAATATATATTTTCTATAAAAATATATATTATTTTTTGATCTTCTAAAATATTATTTTTGTGTCAAATTTCTCTATAAATTCTTCAAATGCTTGTATATGATTTTCTTTTATTCTTAAATATATTTCTATTGCAATATTTTCTTTATAAGTGTGTGCTATCAAATTTCTGTCTTTTAATAAATTCATATATTTTTCACCATCTTCTAGTATCCCGAATTGAAATGCATTTCGTATTGTTGAACCTGGTCCATATTCCCTTATGGTTTCTGTATCCTCTAAATATCTTTGTAATGCTTTCCACCATAATTCAAATGTATATTCATATGCATGTATTATTGCTGCTCTATCCTTTTCGCTTCCATTGTCTGTATCTATAAATTCCTTTAATTTTTCATAAGCTTTTCTAAATGTTCTATAACTTTCAATTAAATTATTTGGCATATATTTCAACTCCTTCATCTAATATATTTTGTCTTAATTTGTCTCCTTCATCTAATGTATTAAAATTAATTAAGTCTATATTATAAATTAGGTATAAATCATCTATTTCATAAAATATTTTTGTATTTATAGAATTAGTAAGTTTATCACCAAATAATGTAATATCAATGTCTGAACCTTTTTTATAATCTCCTCTTGCTCTTGAACCAAATATAACTGCTTTTTCAACTTCTGGATATTTCTTTAATATTTCTTTTATATCTTCTATTATTTGGGACTTTAATCCAAACTTATCCATTTTGTTCCCTTTCTTCTATAAAATTCTATTAATATTATATTACTTGTTTATAAAACTTTCAAGCAAATGTTATAATTTTAGATAATTTGATATTAGAGGTTATTTATATAAATATTAAAATTAATTAACTCTTTTAATAGTAACTATCATTTTTAATAGTCCATTTTCTTTTATTGCAGATATATTTCCATTTGTTAATTCTATGAATTCTTTTGCTATTGCAAGACCTAAGCCTGTATCTCCATTCGTTCTTGAAATATCTGTTGTATAGAATTTTTCAAATATTAAATCTATGTCTAAATTATCTTCTTCTAATTTGTTTATAAATTTAATTATAACTTCTTCATTTTCTTCAAAAATTTCTATATCTAAATTACTTTTACTATGTTTATAAGCATTTATAATCATATTATCAAAAGCCCTAGTTAGTAATGACCTATTCGTTATTATTTCTACTTTACTGTTTTTATGGCTAAAATTTATTTGTCTATTTTCTTTTATGAAATCATCATAAAAGTTTGCAATACATCCTTCTATAATTTCTATCAAATTTTCTTCCTTCATTTCTATTTGATTATCGTTTGAAATTATTTTTGAAAATTCAAAAAGGTTTGTTATTAAATATGATAACTTTTGTAATCTTTCCAATATTATTTGTATATATTTTTCCTTTTTGTCTTCTGCTATATTATTATTCTGTATTAATTCTATATATCCAATTGCCGAAGTTAAAGGTGTTCTTAGGTCATGTGCTGTATTTGTTATCATTTTTTTCAATTCTTCAGTTTTTATATTTATATTAATTTCTTTTTTGTTTATATCACTAATTGTGTTATTTATTTCCTTTATTAAAATTAAAAGATTTTTTTCTTCTAGTTCTTTATTTATTAAAGCATTAGAGTCTTCACTTCTAACATTTCTTACTCTACTTGCTATTCTTTTTATTTCTTTTTTTAAAGTAAAAATATAGAGAAATAGCATTAAAATTATGACTATTAATAAACAAATAATAAATACCATACTATTTCCCTCCTATCTTTATTTTATTTCTGATTTCTTAAAAGAATAATATCCTAATAAATTAAATATTATTACATAAAAAATTGCCAGTAAACTTGCTTTTATTATATATTCAGTTGATGGGTTATTTGCAAGGTTACTAATCATATATTGTAATTCCCAATTTGTCATAATTGTTGGTTCTAAATTAAATATAGTAATAGCTCCTTGTAGTATTAGTTGTATTATCATTAATAGTGGTATAGTTAAACCATTAAATAACGCTTTTTTCTTTGTTATAAATGCTATACCTATTAATATGCTTAACATTCCTAGTATTATTGGAATTTGTATTATAGTATATTTTGTAAATTCTATAAAGTCTGATGAGAATGCTTTACCATTAAAAATTATATTTAAAAAATATATTCCATAATTGTTTAACAATGTCATAAATATTCCAATAATTATTACTGTAAATAGTTTAGAAATATAATACTTTTCTCTAGATATTGCTGATGAAAGCGTATTTTTAGCAGTACTGTCAGATAAATCAACACATATTACAACAAATACTACTACAATAAATAGATAGTACAGATTAGTATTTGCTCCAATAATTTGTTTATCTAAGTCAAATTCTGCATACTCTTTCATAATCTCTCTGATATCTAATATATTATTAGCTTTACTCACTTTTTCCATAAGTTCTAAGTCTTCTGGTGCCATTCCCTGATTTGTGTCTTCATCTATCATAACAGTAGTTCCTATATATCCTGGACTCATTAAAAATACACTTACTCCAATTATAAGAAACATTAATATTATTGCTATGTATATTCCTTTCCCTCTAAATATTCTATATAAATCTGATTTTATTATATTTAACATTTTATTTTCCCTCCTTTATGATAGTTTTGAAATAATCCTCTAAAGTAATTCCTGATTCATAAAGACTTATGATATCAATATCATTTTTAATTAATGTTTTGTTTACTTTGCTACTATTTTCTAAATAATCATATAGTCGGATTTCTGTATTATCTATTATTTTATAATTATTTGTTTTTAGTTGTTCTTCTAATATTACAGCTACTTTTGAGGTTTCTTTAGTTTTTATTACAATACATTTACTACATTCTTCATCTAACTGTTCTTTGGTAATTTCTTTTATGACTTTTCCCTTTTCTATAATACAAAATTTATTTGATACTTGATATAATTCATTTAATATATGACTTGATATTAAAATAGTTATATTCTTTTCTAAGTTTAGTTTTTTAAATAAATCTCTTAATTCACTGATTCCTATTGGGTCAAGTCCATTTATTGGTTCGTCTAATATAATAAAGTCTGGGTTATCTAATATTGCAAATGCAATTCCTAAACGTTGTTTCATTCCTAAAGAATATGTTTTGAATTTTTTGTTTTTTGCTTCACTTAGTCCTACTAATTCTATTGCTTCATCAATTTGTTTGTTATCTACAATTCCCTTTTGTATAGCATAGTATTTTAAATTATTTACTGCTGATAAATTTGGGAAAAATGCAGGATTTTCTATTAAACAACCTATTCTTCTTTTTGTTTCTGTTAAATTATTGTCTTTTTTTCCGAAGAGTTCAAATTCTCCAGCAGTTTTATTTGATAGTGTCATAATTATTTTCATTAATGTTGTTTTTCCAGCACCATTTCTTCCAATTAATCCATATATATCACCTTTGGAAATACTAAGATTAACATTGTCTAGTGCTATGAATTCTTTGTATTTTTTTGTTAAATTATTTGTTTTTAGTATAATTTCATTCATTTATAATTCCTCCCTTTGTTTGGAATTATATTATTTATTTCTTAAAAAACTCTTAATTTGAATTAATTTATTTTAATTTATACCCAATTTTCCAAATTGTTTCTATATATTCCTCTAAATTATTGGCTGTTTTTAATTTATTTCTAAGTTTACTTATATGGACATTTAATGTATTTTCGTCTGCTGAGTCCTTTGTATTCCAAATTTCATCAAATAAAATAGATTTTGTTACTATTTGTCCTTTGTTTAAAATTAATAAATTTAATATTTCAAATTCTGTTTTAGTTAATTCTAAGTTTTTTTCATTACAAATTGCTGAATATTTTTCAGTGTCCAATTTAATGTCTTTGTATTGTATAATTCTTTCTTTTCCATTATGTCGTAATGCTAATTTTATTCTAGCTAATAATTCTTTTCCTTGAAATGGTTTTGTAATGTAATCATCTGCTCCTAAATCAAATACATTTACTTTCATATCTACATCTGTAATTGCACTTACAATTATTATTGGGCAATCATGTATTTCTTTTAACTTTTTGATTAGGTCTTTTCCATGTATTTGTGGTAACATTAAATCTAATAGTATTAAGTCTATTGATTTCGTATGTAAATCTAATGCTTCTTTACCTTCACTTGCCATTACAGGAATGTATTGATTTGCTATTAATAAATCATTTACCATATTTCTTATATTGAAATCATCTTCTATAATAAGAATTTTGTTCATTTTTAATCTCATTCCTTTCAAGTCACAAATTTGTTGGAAAAGAATTGTTATACCATTACTTTCCAATGCAAAAACATAAATCTATATAAAAGTAATACATGACTTTATATAGATTCTTGTAAAGGGCACATACAATGTGCCCCTACAAAATAAATTTTATATATTTCAATATAAGTAAACCTATAAGCCGGGTTCTGTCTAGAATAGTCATTTATCTACTACCTATATTACTATAGGTCTCAAGCGACCAAATTAAGGAGACGAAAAGAGCAATCTTATCCTCCTAGTCTCGGTCTTGCCTCAGGTGGGGTTTACATTGACCAACTATGTCACCACAGTTGCGGTAGGCTCTTACCCTACCTTTTCACCCTTACCATACTAAGTATGGCGGTTATTTTCTGTTGCACTTTCCTTAAGGTTTCCCTCACTGGACGTTATCCAGCACCCTGCTCTTTAAAGGCCCGGACTTTCCTCGTACGCTGTCTTTCGACCGTGCTATACGCGACTATTCAGTTTACTTACATATATTATTTTAAAATATTCTTGCGATAATGTCAAGAATTATTTTATTACTGTACCTATCTCATTTGTGAACATAGATTTTATAAATATTGGTACATCACACTTTTTAGCTATTTCAACAGATTTATTATGTAATACTTTTGCTCCACCATTTGAAAGGTTTAACATTTCATCATAACATATTTCATCATATTTTTTTGCATATATGTTTGTTTTAGGGTCTGTATCATACACTCCATCTACATCTTTGTATATCTCACATTTATCGGCATTAAACTTTGCAGCTAGTGCTACTGCTGTTGCGTCTGAGCCACCTCTACCTAATGTAGTATAATTATTTTCTTTATCTATTCCTTGAAACCCTGTTACTATTACTATATTACCTTTTGCAAGTTCCTGTTTTATTCTTTTTGTACCTATACTTATAATCTCAGCATCAGTATAATTTGAATCTGTATATATTGGTACTTGAAAAGCATTTAAAGAAACTGCTGGTATATTTTCTTTGCCAAATGCCATTGATACAAGTGATACTGCCATTTGCTCTCCTGTTACAAGTAACATATCCATTTCTCTTTTTTCAAAATCTTCACATATATTTGTTGCATTTTCAATTAGCTCATCTGTTTTTTCTCCAATAGCTGATAATACTAATATAATGTCATTTCCCTTCTCATAATCTTTTTTACAGATATTTACTACATTAAATATCCTTTCTTTTGTGTTTAATAATTTTCCTCCAAATTTTTTTACTATTAACATAATTTTGTGCCTCATATTCATATAGATTTCAAGAAAAAGACACTCGTCTTTTTTCCTACAATTAAATAATTGTATAATAATAATTTTTATCCTTATTTTATTATATTCATTTTCTTCTATTTTTTGCTATTTTTCTTTGAATAATCTGGTTTTACATATTCCATACTTCCTGATATCATGACATCTGTTAAGACTACTCCATTTAAGTGGTCAATTTCATGTGATAATGCTTGTGCTAGAAGCCCTGTTGCTGTTATTTTTACTTTGTCTCCATTTTCGTTTATTCCTTCTACTGTAATTTCATTTGGTCTTTCAACTTGTACAAATCTATTTGGAAAACTTAAACATCCTTCTTCTACTTTTTGTTTCCCTTTTGTTTTTAATATTACTGGATTTGCAAGCTTTATTATTGGCTTTCCATCATATAAATCTATTACTATTATTCTTTTTAATATTCCTACTTGAACTGCTGCTAGTCCAACTCCATCAAATTTATGCATTGTTTCTACCATATCATTCATTAATTCTCTAATTTTATCATCTACTATCTCTATTTCTCTCGATTTTTTCTTTAAAATATCGTCTCCTTCTTGTCTTATATTTCGTATTGCCATTTATGTTCCCCCTTCTCTAATATAAAAACACATTAGTCTTTTACAATGGTATTTATACAATCTTGTAAAACGATTATATCATACTATTTGGATTTACATCTACTGTAATTCTAGTATTAACACCTTTTATATCTATAATACTATTATTGATTTTATCTATTATTGTATTTGAAAATTTACACCTAATAATAATTCTCCATCTATATCTATTTTTTATCTTGTCTATTGGTGATGGCATTGGTTTGTATATTTCCATTATATTATTTTCGTTTTGTTTTACTAAATTATTATATATTTGTGTAGCTGTGCTAGATGTTTGATTTTTATTAATATCGTTAATTTCGATTTTTATTATATCGCAAAATGGTGGATATTTCAATAATTTCCTAAATTTTATTTCTTCATCATAAAACATTTTATAATTTTGTAGTTTTGAACATTCTATTGCAAAATTATCTGGATTATATGTTTGAATTATTACATTACCACTATTTCCTTCACGTCCTGCTCTACCTGCTACTTGTGTTAATATTTGGAATGTTCTTTCATTACTTTTATAATCATCCATAAATAAACTTGAATCTGCTGCAATAACTCCAACTAAAGTAACATTTGGGAAATGGTGTCCTTTTACTACCATCTGTGTTCCAACTAATATGTCTATATTTTCATCTCTAAATTTATTTAAAATCATTTCATGGGAATTTTTCTTTGTTACAGTATCTACATCCATTCTTATAGTAGAAGCATTTGGAAATAATTTATGTATTTCTACTTCTAATTTTTCAGTTCCAGTTCCAAAATATCTTATATTCTTACTATTACATTCTGGACATATTGTTACATTTCTTCTTTCATAACCACAATAATGACATTTTAGTCTATTTTTCTCAACATGATATGTCATACTCACATTGCATTTATTACATTTTACAGTATAACCACAGTCTCTACACATTACAAATGTAGAATATCCCCTTCTATTTAAAAATAGAATAGTTTGTTTTTTTGCTTTTAAATTTTCTTCTATTGCAGTATATAATCTATTACTTAACATACTACGGTTTCCATTTACTAATTCTTCTTTTAAATCAATTATTTCTACTTTTGGTAAGCTAGAGTTGTTTGCTCTTTTAGTTAGACAAATTAAGTTTGATTTCTTATTAATCGCATTATAATAACTAATTATATCAGGTGTTGCACTACCTAATACTAATGGAACATTTTTTTGTTTTGCTAGAAATCTAGCTATTTCTTTTGAATTATATCTAGGATTTTTATCAGATTTATATGATGAGTCATGTTCTTCATCTATTATTATAAGCCCTAAATCTTTTACAGGGGCAAATATTGCTGACCTTGCTCCTATAACTATTTTTACATTTCCTGTTTCTATTTTTTTCCATTGATCATATCTTTCTCCTACAGATAATTTACTATGTAAAACAGCTATTTTTTCTTCTCCAAATCTTTCTATAAATCTATCAACCATCTGTGGAGTTAATGAGATTTCTGGTACTAAAACTATTGAGGTTTTATCTTTTTTTAATACTTCTCCTATTAATTGTAAATATACCTCTGTTTTTCCTGCTCCTGTTACTCCAAATATTAAAAATTCTCCAAATTTATTATTTTTTATATTATTATCAATTTCATCAAATGCTTTCTTTTGCTCATCTGTTAAATTTAAATTAGTTGTTGGTTTAATGCTTTTGTTTGTAAAAGGATTTCTTTCTACTTGTTTTTCTACTATTTCTATATACCCTTTTTTCTCCAAAGTTTTTATATTTGCACTAGTAGTATCTGTAAAAGTTTCTAAATCCACTGATGAAACCTCTTCATTGTCTATTAAAAATTTTAATATTCTTTTTTGCTTGTCTGATTTTATTACTTTATTTTCTATATCTTCATTTATTTCATCTTCTGTTTTTAATAAATATATATATCTTCCAGATTTTTCCTTAATTCTATTTTCAATATTTTTAGTTGTTGTACCTGGTGGAAGCATTAATTTTATACATTCAGAGATATTGCAAAAATATTTTCTAGCCATAAGTTTTGCTAAATGAATTTTTTCTTCCTCTATGTAATCTTCTTTTTGAATACTTGCTATATCTTTTATTTCATAATCTGATTTTTCTTTGATTCCAATAATAAATCCTTCTTGGAGACTTTTCATCCTTCCAAATGGCACAAAAACTCTCCTACCAATTTTTATATCTTCTTCTAAATTGGTTGGTACATTATAATCAAATATTTTATTAAGATCTTTTACATTACTATTTATTATTATCTCTGCTACCATAATTAACTATTCTCTTTTTCGCTTATTAAATTGATAAATTTCCTTGCTCTTTCTTGAATCATATAATTTAAACATTCTAATCTTTTAGCTGGCAAATTATAACTACTATGCTTTTTTAATTTAAAGTCCAATAACTTTCTAAGTGTTTTTATATGTGTTTTATTACAAAATTCTTTTACTAAATCATCATAACTTACGCCATAATATGATATATTTATTTCACTTTTCTTAATATATTTTCTAAATTCTTCTTTATTATCAAAAATGCTAGGTATAGCTTTTGATAATAAGCTTTCTCCATTATCAAATATTGGGGCAAAATCTATGAACTCCCCTGTATTATTATCTCTTATTAATCCAAAATTTCCATAATGTCTGTCTGTATTTATGCAAATTGCATCAAATAATATCATATTAATAAATTTTTCTTTAAATCCTAGACCTTTCACATATTCATATACATTTTTTATACCACCATGTGATACTATATCTCCTATTTGTACATATGAAGTATTTTTACTAGTAAATAATTTACATGTTGATGACAGAGTGTTTTTCCATTTGCTTAAATCATAGTCTACATGTTCAACTCCCATTTTTGCTGCAATTTGACTAGCGTAAAATTCACAATATGGCTCAAATCCAGTATTTACACAATTATATGAAGCTGTACTCCCTTTAAATAAATATATTTCATTATTAATTTTTCTCCATGCTTTTGGTAGCATTCCATTTGTAGCAAATTCTGGTGATGTTATTAAATCTTTTATTTTTGATGAATAACCTGTAAATGCTATTAATGACAATACTTTAGAGAAATTATTATCATATAAATTATAATCTTCAAATTTTAGTGTTTTGTCTTGTACTACCCAATAACAATCTGTTAATGAAAGTCCTTTACTAACATCTATAATAGATTTTTTATCATTAATATTTAATCCTGCAGATTCTAATATTGTATGTACAAATGCTCTATTTTTAGGGATAATTCTAGACTTAATAAAGTCTTCTATTGCTTCTTCATTAATTTCTTCTTGTAGCCTAATTGGAAATATTTTTTTATTGTTACTTAATATTTTTATATCTGTTATATTTAGTCCTAATTTATTATCCATATTAAATGAAACTAAATCTTCATCAAATAATTTTAAATAATACATTTCTCTCTCCTTATTTTATCAAGAATTCTAATGTGGACATATTGACATTATACTATACTTAACATATTGAAATCAAGTTTTTTAATTACAAATATAGTTGCTAAATAATTGTTCTATGTCTGAGCAGTAACAACGCCATAGAGCAATTATTTAGCAACGGTTATCTTCTATCGAAAATTGTTTTTAGTATTCCCTTATCTATTAATCTTCCAAAAATACTTTTTAATATGATAAGTATAATAGGTCCTATTAACATTCCTAATACACCTATAAATTTATATCCTGTATACATTGATAGTAATGTAAATATTGGATGAATTCCTATTTGTGAACTTACAATCTTAGGTTCTAACAATTGTCTTACTATGATTATTATTGCAAATAGCACTAATATCGATATTGCTAATCTTAAATCGCCATTTAATGCAGATACTACTGCCCAAGGAACCATTGCAGTTCCTGACCCTACTAAAGGTAAAGCATCTACAAATCCAATTCCTAATGCCACAAGTAAAGGATATTTAATGTTAAAACCAAAAAGGTTCATTGCAAGTAAACCAACTAAAACAATTAAGAAATCAATTCCTATTAATATAAATTCTGCTTTTAAATAATTCCCTAGATATGAAGCTATTTCTCTTACATGTATTCCTATTTTTCTTACCCAGCTTTTAGGTAAATGATGTTCTAATTGGTCTAACATATATAATCTATCTGTACACATAAAATATGTTGCAATAATTGTAATTACTGTATAAATTCCTATTTCTGGAAGCGATGTTACTGCATTTAATACAGATTGCAAAAAACTGGTAATAATATTTGATACTGTATCTAGTAAATTTCTTGTTGCATTTTGAAGAATTGTATTTATTTCTTCTTTGTTTTCAAATCCATCAAATTTAACATATTGTGTTAATTCTTGTACTTTTGCATATGCAATATCTATATATCCATTTAAACCTGATAATAGATTAGAGGCTTCAGAAATTAGAGTTGTTATTCCTAAAACTAATATACCTATAATTATTGCAAATACTAAAACTAATACTATTATTGCAGTCTTTTTTCTTTCTAGTTTTGTTTTTTTAGATGTCCATTTTATTAAAGGTTCTATTAGCATTGCTATTGCTATTGCTATTAAAAAAGGAGTATAAAATACCGAAAGTTTAATCGCTAAACATATCCCTACAATAGTTAATGCTAGTCCTATAATTCTTCTTATAACTTTATTCCAATAACCCATATCAATAATCATAAATTTACCTCTTACATGTCCATTTGTTTTTCTTATTATTTTATTCGTAATTTGAGGTTTTATTCTATTAATTAATAATTATTATATTAATTATAAACTATTACTATTAAATATTTATTGATATGGCTTACTATAATTCTACATTTTAGTTGATTTTGTTTTACAATTAATTTTCTCTAATAAATAATTTCTTGTATCTATCGAATCTGTATGTATCATTTTTCCTCTATTTATACTGTCTTTTGTTGTATAATCTATAGTTTCTATTATTGCTTTATCTATATTTAGGAATGCTAATTGCCTTCTTTCTTCTACACCCTCATAATCTCTATTCTCTTCTATTTTATCTGCTATAAATATAATCTTTGCCATCATATCCATATTTGGATGCCCTGTTGTATGATATTTTACTGCATTTACCATTTGGTCATCAAAATTATATTTTCTTTTACTTATATCTGCACCAATTTTCGCATGTATGAGTTCTATGTTTGACTTTTCTATCTCATCAAGTTCTACATTATATTTTAATATATATTCTTCTATCTCTGATGGTGTCATCTGTTTTGCTATATCATGTACTAATCCAATTAATCTTGCTTTTTTACTATCTAAACTATAAAATTTTGCTAACTCCTCTGCCTTTTTCATTACTCCTATTGAATGATTGTATCTATACCCTGTTAATCTTCCTTTTATATCTCTATTTATTTGTTCTTCTAAATTATCCATTTCCTCGCCCTTCTTAAAACTAAATACATTTATTTACAATCTTATATTTGAAATTTTCTATACAAATATTGTAGGGGCGACCATTGGTCGTCCGTTAAAATTATAATTTAAAATATCTGCGGACGGAAAATCGCACGCCCCTACAATATAAATACATTTTCATTTCGTATTACCCATATAGTTTTGTATAAATCCTATAATCTCTTAAAACCTTTCTAACATAATTTCTTGTTTCTTTAAATGGTATATTTTCTATATCAGAACCATCCTTTTTTATTGTTCCTTTTTCTATCCATTTGTTTACATTTCCTATTCCTGCATTATATGCAGCTAATGCCAGATATAAATTGTTGTTATAATATGTTAATAGATTAGACATATATGTTGTTCCTAGTTCTATATTAGTGTCTGCATTGAATATATCATAGTCTTCGTCCATGTTTAGTTTTGTTGCTATTTCATCTGCCGTTGAATCCATTAATTGCATCAATCCTTTTGCCTGACTTAATGAGATACTATCTTCTTTAAAATTACTTTCGACTCGTATTATGGCAAATATTAATAAAGGGTCAATTTCGCATTGTTCTGAACACCTATAAATACATTCTTCATATTGTTTAGTATATATGTTTTTTAATATTATATTTTCTATATTTATAGTTTTTAATATTATCAATATTAATAATACTGTTAATATAACTATCAATATTGTCCTTTTCTTTTTGTTCAATATTCTTTCTCCTTACTTACATTCTTCCCAGTTGTTTGCTTCTGAAACTTCTGCAGTTAGTGGAACAAGTAATTTTACCGCATTCTCCATTTCTGTTTTTAATAGTTCTTTTACTTGATCTTTTTCTTCTATTGGTGCTTCTAAAAGTAATTCATCATGGATTTGTAATACTATCTTTGTTTTTAATTTTTCCTTTTTTATCCTATTATATACATTTATCATTGCTATTTTCATTATATCTGCTGCTGTTCCTTGTATTGGTGTATTTGTTGCAATTCTAATACCAAATTGTCTTACCATATAACTATTTGAATTTATTTCTGGAATGTACCTTCTTCTTCTATATAAAGTGTCTACATAACCTTCCTTTTTAGCTTTTTCTATTAAATCTTCTTCAAATTTTTTTATCTGTGGATATTTTTCAAAATAGTTTTGTATGTATTGTTTTGCTACTTTTACTGGAACTCCAATTTGTTCTGAAAGTCCATAATCACTAATACCATATACTATTCCAAAGTTTACTGCTTTTGCATGGCTTCTTTGTTCTTTTGTTACTTCTTCTAGTGGTGTATTGAATACCTGAGAAGCTACTTGTTTATGTATATCTTCTCCATTTTTAAATGAATTTATCAAAGTTTTATCTTGAGCTACATGTGAAAGAACTCTAAGTTCGATTTGTGAATAGTCTGCATCAACATATACATATCCTTCTTGTGGCTTAAAGACTTCTCTAAGCTTTCTTCCTGCTTCAAATCTTGTTGGTATATTTTGTAAATTTGGGTCAGAACTACTTAATCTACCTGTTGCTGTAACTGTTTGGTGAAAATATGAATGTATTCTTCCAGTATTTTTATTAATATAAGGTAACATTCCTTCAACATATGTTGAGTACAATTTTGCAATTTGCCTATATTCTAAAATCTTTTCAACTACTGGATGTTCATTTCTAATTTTTTCTAAAGTTTCTACATCTGTAGAGTATCCACTTTTAGTTTTCTTATATGTTGTAAGTTTTAAGTCTTCAAATAAAACTTTTCCTAATTGCTTTGGAGAATTAATATTAAATTCTTGTCCTGATATTATATATATATCCTCTGTTAATCTTGTCAATTCTTGTTTTAATAATTCACCATAATTTATTAGTTCTTGTTTATCTATTAACATACCATTATATTGCATATCAGCTAATACTTTTTCTAATGGCATTTCTATATCGTTAAATAACTCAATAAGTTTATTTTCTATTAATAGTTTATTGGTTATTTCATATAATTTTGATATTATATATACTTTTAATAAATATTCTATACTATCATTTTTATTTTCTTCTTGAATCTCATCAAATAAATTTAGTTGCATGGCGTTATTATCATTTTTAGATATGTTGTTTATATCAATATTTAGGTATTTTTCTGATAGTCTTTCTAAGGTATATTTTCCAACATTTGAATCTAGTAAATAACTAGATATTTCTACATCAAAATAGATATTATTTATTTCTATATTTTGTTCTTTAAATAATATATAATTTGTTTTTTGCTTATATCCTATTTTTTTTATACTGTCATTTTCAAAGATATCTTTTAGATTGTTTAAAAGGCTTTTATTTATTTTATATGCAGTCCCTCTATTAAATATATATATATTGCTAATTTCCATATTAATTATACTTTGAGAATTAAATATCTCTTTATTTTCTATAAGGTATATTACCTCTTTTTCTTTAATAATATTACTTTTTAATCCTTCTATCTCACTAGCATTTGTTATATATCTTTTTTCAAATAATTCTTCTATGTTTTGTTTCTGTATCTGTTCTCCTTCTATTTTATCAAGTTCAAATTTTTCTATATATTTTTTAAATCTAAGTATTTTAAATTCTTCTAATACTTTTTGCTTATTCCATTCTTTTACTTCTAATTCATTTATCTCTTTTTCAATAGGTACTTCTATATCAATAGTTCCTAGTTCTTTTGAAAGTAATGCTAATTCCTTGTTATTTTCTAAATTTTCCCTTAATTTTCCTTTTTCGTCTGCTGTTCCATCTTCTATTGCTTTATATAAATTTTCTATGGTTTTATATTTCTTTATTAATGCTATTGCTGTTTTTTCTCCTACTCCTGGAACTCCTGGGATATTATCAGATTTATCTCCCATTAATCCTTTTACCTCTATCATTCCTTTAGGTGTTATCCCATAAGTTTCTATAACTTTACCTTCCTCAAAATCGTCTTCTTCTGTTTTTCCTGCTTTTGTGTGTGGTATTCTTATTGTTATCATTTTACTAGCAAGCTGAAATGTATCTCTATCTCCTGAAAGAATAGTAGTTGCTATTCCTTTCTTTTCTGCTTTCTTTGCAAGTGTTCCTAAAATGTCATCTGCTTCATATCCTTCTTTTTCTATTATAGTAATATTCATAGCTCTTAAAATTTCTTTAATTATTGGCATTTGTGCTATAAGTTCTTCAGGCATTCCATGTCTTGTTCCCTTATATTCTGCATACATAAGGTGTCTTTTTGTAGGTGCTTTTAAGTCAAATGCTACTGCTAAATATTCTGGTTTTAAATCTTCTAATATCTTAAACATAATTGCCAAAAATCCATATACTGCATTTGTATATGTTCCGTCTTCTGTTTGTAATACTTTACTCCCCATAATTCCATAAAAAGCTCTATTCATAATACTATTTCCATCTATAACAACTAATCTTTTCATTTTATCTCCTAATTTTTATATAGTATTGATATAATATCATAAAATAATATAATTAGCAACTCATTTTTAGGTGAGTAATACTTCTTTAGATTTTATGTTTTTAATATTTCTATTTTAGTATATGTATCTATATTTTCTATTATTTTTTTCATAGTATCTCTATCTATCGCTATACAACCTGCTGTTTCTCTATCATTAGAGCAATGCAAAAATATTGCACTACCTTTTCCTTTAATATTATCAGGATTTGTTTTAATTTCTATTAAATATTCATATTGTATTGGATAATCTATTAAATGTTCTGCTGAATTCCAGTCTTTTTTAACTTTTGATATATCTACCAATTGATTATAATATTTAGATTTAGAATCATCAACCCAATACATATCTTTAGTTATTTGCCTATATTTTAGACCACTTTTATTGTTTATATTTGTAGGTTTGCCTAATATTATACCTAATTCAAATTTACCTAAAGTTGTTTTCCCATCACCTTCTTTTTTATCTTTTGTTACAGAATTTTTTCCTATATATGCACTTACTTCAATATTGCATTTTGGAAACTTTAATATCCATCTGTTATCTTTATTCTGAAAAACATATATTATATTGTCCATACTTACTCCTTTTCTTTTATTTCTCTATTCTATATGTTCTTTAAATGTTCCAAAAACGCACTTAATCCTTCCACAATATCATCATAAGTTTTATCAAAATTTCCAGTATACCATGGGTCTGCTATATCTCTTGGATTTTTAGAAAAATCTAGTAATCTATGAATTTTATTTTCAGGGTCTTTTCCTACTATTTTCTTTATATCTTTTATATTTTTTTCTTCCATACCTATTATATAATCAAATTTCTCATAATCTTGCTTTGTTATCTGTCTAGCCAGATGATTTCCATACTCTATATTCATTTCTTTTAATTTATTTCTAGTTCCATAATGAATATTATTTCCTATTTCTTCACTGCTTGTTGCAGCAGAGTCAATATAGATTTGTTCTATTCCCTGTCTTTTTACCATATCTTTAAATATATATTCTGCCATTGGAGATCTACATATATTTCCTAGACATACAAATAATACTTTTAACATTCTTATCCTCCTATTTTACTCCTTTTTCAATAAATCCCTAATCTCTTCTAGGAGTTGCACTTCTTCACTTTTTTTGGGTGGTTCTTCTGCTTTTTCCTTTTTTTCTTCATGTTTTAATTTTTCAAATAATCTTACTGTTGTAAAAATGCAAATAGCAATAATTAAAAAGTCTATTATTGTTTGAATAAAAGAACCATAGGCTATTTTAGAGTCTTTTATTTGCCATGCTAGATTTGAAAAGTCTAATCCTCCAATTATTACTCCAATTAAAGGTGTAATAATATCATTTACTAAACTTGTTACAATTTTTCCGAAAGCTCCACCAACAATAACACCTATTGCCATATCAACTACATTACCTCTAGAGATAAATTTTTTAAACTCATTAGCTTCTTTTTTCATCTTGTTTAAATTTTTACCTGCTATTTGTTCCAATTCTTTTTTCTTTGTTTGTGCTTGTCCTTCTGTTAGAGTGACTTTTTCTTCATTTCCTTTTACATATAATTTGTTCTTTTCATCTGTTTTTGTTTTTACTTCGTTTTCTTTCATATTCTACTCCTTCTAATTTAATTTTTTAATATCTTCTCCCATAATTTCAAGATAATCTTTTTCTGCTTGAGTTAAATGAGTTTTCATATATTTATCATATTCTTCATGTGCTTTTTCTAATGCCTTTTCATGAGATATTTTTCCCACACCTTCTAATATTTCTTTATGTGTCATAGTTAAAAATCCATCTAGTTCTTTTATCCAATCTTTCATTGTCATAGGATGCATATTTAAAGCATTAATTTCTGCTACATCTAAATAAGCTGATACCATTCTATTTAATAAGTCTAATTCTTTTTTTGATAAATAATTTTTTGCGATTTCTGTTTCTGCTCTTGTAGGACTATTCCCTCTAAAATTAGTTAATCCAATATTCTCCTTTTCACTATCTACCCTGTTAAAAATCACCTCTGCTGCTGTATTTCCGTGAACTGCGTAATGCATTTTATTTTGGACAGTTTTAAAAAATTCTTTTGTTTTTTCATCTTTTGCGTCATAATCAATACTTGTAGCATAAATATCTAATACTTTTCTCCAAAATACTTTTTCTGATGAACGAATATCTCTAATTTTTTCTAGTACTTCTTCAAAATATACTCCACCACCGTTATTTTTAAATCTATCTACATTCAAGTTATATCCTTTTATTAGATATTCTTTTATTAATTTATTGGCCCATATTCTAAATTGCGTACCACGAATTGACTTTACACGATATCCAACTGATATAATTAAATCTAAATTATAAAATTTTGTTTTGTAATTTTTACCATCTGAAGCAGTTGTCAAGTTTTCCTTGACAACTGAATTTTCACTCAGTTCTCTTTCTTCAAAAATATTTTTTATGTGTAGACTTATATTTTGTTTCGTTGTATCAAATAATTCTGCCATAGCATTTTGTGTAAGCCAAACATTTTCATCTTCAAGCCTTACTTCTATCTTAACTTGTCCATCATCAGTTGTATATATTATAATGTCATTATTGTTTTCTAATAATTTATTATTCAAACTTTTTCCTCCATTCCTTAATTAGTAATTTTATTCTTTATACGATTCTTTCATTTTACTATTATTGATAATTAATGTTAAATGTTTTTAAATCAGTTTTTATGCATCTATTATTTTTCCATAATGCATATTTCTTTTATTTTTAATATATTCATCTTTGCTTATATTACTAATCTCTAGTGCTTCTGGTAATTCCTCTAAAATTAATTCTATTTCCGTCAAATCCTTGTATTCTTCATCAAATTCATCTGCATTTTTCTCGAAAATGTCAAAAAATTCATCTTCTTTTCCGATTTTCAATAAGTTAATATTTTCTTTTATTTGTTTTAAGTTTTTATTATCTAAATTGTTTATAATTTTTATAAATTCAATTACTTGTTTTTTGTGCTTTGATGCAATAATCTCAAATTCTGTTTTATATTTAAAATATCCACCTGTCAAATTTTTATAATATATAACAATTTCAATAATTGGTCTTTCTATATCTCTCTTTTTTTCAATAATGATTCTAGGAAAATAGCTTTTGTTGTTTCATTGGCAATACATGTCACACTTCCTATTTTACTTTTACCGTTACATTTAAGTATATTTATGTTTCTATGACATGTTTCAAACAATATAATTCCTTTCTTAATTTTTATAAACATTTTATCTGTTAGATCAAAAGTTTTATATGTGCTTTTATCTAAATTATAATACATTTTTAATGTGCATTTAGCATCTATATCTAAAGCAGAAGAGTCTCCCACATTATTTAAATTGTATCCTATATCAATTCTATGTCCGACAAATATTTCTGAAAAATCTGGTGCTCTAAAAATTTCAGGTTTACAACATTTTATTTTTACATCATCTACACATAGAATTATATTAATGTCTTTATTTTATAAATCTTTCTTTATCCTTAGCTATATGATTGGCATATCGGTCTCCGTTCTGAACTATTCCTATTTAACTGCTCAAATTTGTGTGTCCTGTCATTACTCCTTAAAATAGTTGATTTTTCTGTATTTGTAAGCAATTTTTCTTTGTAATTACTTTATTTTCAAGGGTATTCAAAAATTAGTAAAACACTTTATATAAGTGTGTTTTTTTAATTTTGTGGTTATTAATTATACCCTACTTATTTTTATCAAAATATTATACTATTTTATATTTTATTTTCTAACTTTTTACTTTCCAATAATAATTTATCAAAGTCCGAAGTTATTTTTTGTGTTTTGTTAAATTCTATGTATTCTTTTTCTGCTTTTTCTTCCGCTTCTCTTCTTGATATTTTACCATTATCTTGTAAAATGTCATATCTTCTAAATTCCAAAAATTCATTAATACTTTTAGCAAATTCATCCATTGTAAAAGTATTTTCTCTTTCTACTAAATCTTCTATATAATCAAAGTATCCTGATATAGCTCTTTCAAGACGTTTTATTTGTTTTTCATTCAAGTAATTTTTTGCAATCATTACATCTGATCTTAATATTCTACCATCTGGAGAATTTTTCCAAGTTGTTAGTCCCATATTCTCTTTTTTATGGTCTGCCTTATTATATATTATTTCAGCAGCAGTATTTCCAGTAATTGCAAAGTGGAATTTATTTTGAACTGTAGCATAAAACTTATGTGTTATTTCAGAATCTTTATCATAATCAATACTACATTCTGCAAATATATCTGTTACTTGTTGCCATATTCTACGTTCACTTGTTCTAATTGAACGAATTCTTTCTAATAATTCTTTGAAATAGTCTTTACCAAACTTTGGACCATTTTTTAAAAATTCATCATTTAAAACAAATCCTTTTTTTATAAATTCTTTTAATGTATTAGTTGCCCAAATTCTAAAATCAGTAGCTTCTTTAGAATTAACTCTATAGCCAACAGCAATAATTGCATCTAAACTATAAAATGCTAATTCTCTTGAAACCTCTCTATTTCCCTCTTTTTGAACTGTTCTAATTTTTCGAATAGTTCGATTTTCTTCCAACTCATGAGTTTCAAAGATTTCTTTTAAGTGATAATTTATTGTATTAACTTCTACATTGAATAATTTTGACATTGATTTTTGAGTTAACCAAAAATCCTCATTATCATATAATACTTCAATAGAAATATTTTCATTGTTTTGACTTTGATAGATAATTAAATCTCTTAGATTTTCTAAACTATTCATAATTCTCCTTTTCAAATTGTCTCACCAATGGTGCCACAATTTATATTTTTAATATATATTTTTCTATAACATTTGCAATACCATCATCATTATTTGAATTTGTTATATAATCTGCTTTTTCTTTTAATGAATCTGTTGCATTCCCCATTGCAACACCTAAACCTGCAAAATTAATCATTTCTAAATCATTATCTGCATCTCCTATAGCAATTACTCCTGATTTTTCTATATTACATTTTTCACATATAAATTGTAATGATTTAGACTTTGTGATTCCTTTTTTTACAAATTCTATATACTTTGGAATACTACTTGTAATTTCATATTTCTGTAAAAACTCCTTTGGGATTTTTTTCTGATTTCTGTTATTTTATCATAATCATTTACAAAAAGAATTTTATATATATTATTTTTAATAAAATTTATATCTTCAAATTTTATTAAATCCAATTTTACGTTTTTAAAGCTTCTACTGGTTTCTATAATTCTAGGTACTTCCTCTACAAACACATTATTCATTGAATATAAAAAAATAGAAGTTTTGAATTTTCCTGCTAAATTTATTAATTCCCATATCTCTTCTACATCAAACTTATTTGATAACATTATTTCTTGATTTTTATTTTCAATAATTACAGCGCCATTAAAACATATTGTATATTGGTTATCTTTTATTAGTTCTAATTGTCCTAGATAATCTTTTAGTCTATAAAATGATCTTGCACTAGAAATTACAATTTTAATATTTTTTTGACTTGCTTTTTTTATAGAATCTATTGTTTTCTGCGTTAATTTCTTATCATCATTTACTAAGGTTCCATCAACATAAATTGCAACCAATTTATACATAGCAAATCCCTCCTTAAACATTTTTATTGTCAATTAAATTATTATTTTATTTACAAAACTATAAATTACTAGTTACATTTATTTATCTTCTTTAAATCTTTTGAATAATATATTAAATCAGTACAATGTAAATCTCCATCCCATATTTCTTCTTTATAATTATCTATAAAGAATTTCTTTATTGTTTTCTCATATTTATCAAATCCTTGTTTTACATAGAATGGAATATTGTTCTCTGTTGTTCCAACTATCATATTGTTATATTTCTGTTTATAATTACCACATAATGACTTTAATAATTTTTTAGCATATCCTTTATTTCTATATTCTTCTTTGGTAACTAAATTTTTTAATTCTAATGTATCTTTGGAAATAGTGCAAATTACTGCAAGTGTTACTATTTCTTCATCTACTTTTAATCCATACACATCAGAATCGTTCAAATACTTAGAAATCATATCTTTTGAAGGATCTGCTTCTAATAATAGGTCTATGTACTCTTCTTTATTTTCTATCTTTTTTACTTGTATATTCGTTCTACTAGGAAGCTCATAACCCTCTGGTAATTCTGGCTTTTCTGGACTGTGGCAATTATATCTACTTTCCTCTGAAAATACACATCCACAATATTTCTGCATATACAAACCTAATTCTCTTGCTTTTGCTTGTCCTTCTCTAAAGCCTACTCTAAAGTCTCTATATAAAAATTCTAATCCATATTCTTTTGCAATTTTATCCCCTAACTCATGTATATATTCATGTTTTTGATAAGGGCTTACTAATAATGTTGTACTAATTGTATCATATCCGTTTTGCTTTGCATATTTTGCTGTATCTCCTAATCTTACTCTATAACAATAGCTTACACATCTATTTTGTAAATCACATACTACATTTTTACAGAACTCATCTAAACCATATTCTTCATGAAATACCGCTTCTATGCCTATACTTTTTGTATATTCTCTCAAAGTATCTCTTCTTGTTTTATATTCTATGTATGGGTGTATATTAGGATTATACCAATATACTGTTGGTTCAATTTCTTCTTTTCTTAAACTATCTATGCAGTACACACTACATGGTGCACAACATGTATGCATTAGTAATTTCATTCCAGTCCCTTCTTTCCTATCTTCAAATATAAGAAATTTCATTTCTATTTTTGAAATTTCATTATATTTTAAGATGCGAGCAAAATTTGCTTCGCAAATTTTTCACGCTTTCCTTATTTGTTACAATTTTCCATATAATAAATAGTACAATTATTGCTCCAACAAAGTATTTATCAAATTTATATGATTCATATAAAAACATATATGCACTATTAGCAATTTCTGTACATAAACTTAAGCCTATAATGTTTCTTATTGTGTTTGGCTTTTGCCATATTATTGTTGCAAATAGCCATATTAAATACCATTGATGAAAATTTGTTAATATTAATAAAAATAACATTAATGCTATATTGTATTTTCTTATTAACTTATAAAATTTTATGTTTTTTTCTGTTAATAAATTTATACACATTACTGCATAATATATAAGAAATATTACTATAAATAAAGCTCTAATTACTGTAAACAATTCTATATTATATTGTATTATAACTGAATAAATTGAACATGACCATCTTGAAGTCTGTACCATCATTGCTAGTAATATTTGATAATCATTAAAATACAACACATATTCAATAGCAAATATTACTAGAAAGATCACTCCATATTGTATACATCTTAGAAATCTTATACTTAGTCTTTTTTCTGTTCTAAAGTGATACAGTATTAATACTGGTAATAATAATATAGTAAAATATTTAACTCCTGTAGCTAATGCCAGAGCAACTATACTAAGTAGTAAGTTTTTTCGCTTTAGAAGAAAATATAATGATAGTAAAATGAAAAATAATATTATTATATCATTGTGTACATTTGCTATCGCCTCTATAAATATGAAAGGATTTAATCCATACATAATTGCAAATTTCTTTTTTCCACTAATCTTATAAAATAGATAAGTATTTATTATATGTATTAATAAATTAACGAGTTTAAACATGAATAATGCTATAGTAATGTTTTTCATTGATAAGAATGAACAAATTTTAAAGAATAATTGTGCTATTGGTCCATATACTACTGTTGTATTTCCCCAATAATTTGTTGCACCTTGCAATAATATATCATCATCTAGATTTTCCTCATTTTGTATATAGTATTCTCTCATTGTAACATAGTACGGATTTTGATTATATCTGGCATCTAATTCTCCTACGCCCATATAATAAAATATATCTGAACTTGTCCAAGGTAACATTACCATAAATATAATGCCAATTAGAGTAATAAATATTAGTATCCTTTTGATATTTTTAAAACAATCAATTTTATAAATAATAAAATAAATTATTGTTAATAGTATAAATAATACTAGAAAAATTGCAGTTGATATAACTTTATTTATATTATTATTAAGAAAGAAATTAAAATATATATCAAACCCCATTATTGTTTTATTTGATATTAAATATATAATTGATGGAATTATCAGTAATATACTTAATAGTACAAAACTAATTTTTAAAATTTTACTTTTCATTTATTTTTCCTTTTTAATTAAAATTTATTTTTTCTTCTATAATATATTCAGGTCTATTTTTGCTTTCATCATAAATCCTTGCAATATATTCTGACATTACCCATAAAGAAACTAATTGTATACCAGCAAAAAAAGTAACTGTTATCATTATTGATGTCCATCCTGCTGTTAAGTTGTTCCATGAAAATATATACGATAATATTGAGTATATTAAAATTATAATTGAAATTAATATTGAGCATATTCCAAGTGCTCCTACTATTTTTATTGGTTTTGTAGAAAATCCTATTATTCCATCTGTTGCTAATTTTAACATTTTTCCTAATGGGTATTTAGTTTTTCCTGCATATCTTTCATTACGTTCATATTCTATTGGTGTTTGTTTATATCCTACCCAACTAAATAAACCTCTTAAAAATTTATTATGTTCTGGTAATTCTTTAATAACTTCTATTACTTCTTTATCTACTAGTCTAAAATCTCCAGTATCTTTTGGTATTTCTACATTTGATAAACCATTTAATGCTTTATAGAACATTTTAGCTGTTATTAATTTGAATGGGCTTTCTCCTTTTCTCTTTTTTCTTTTTGCATATACTATTTTATATCCGTCTTTCCATTTATCTAGCATATGTACAATTAATTCTGGTGGATCTTGCATATCTGCATCTATTATAACAGTTACATCACCATTACAATTTTTAATTCCTGCAGTTACAGCAGCTTGATGTCCAAAGTTTCTTGAAAATGATATTATTTTTACAAGCTTGTCCTCAACTGCTATATCTTTTAGTATATTTAGTGTCTTGTCTTTGCTACCATCATTAACAAATATTATTTCATGCTCATACTCATTCTCTAAACCTATTAGTACCTCTTTTATTCTTTTATAACATTCTTTTGCAACTTCTTGTTCATAATACATTGGTACGACTATTGAAATTTTCTTCATTTCCATATCTCAAATCCTTCTATCTCTCCTATTTTTTCATATTTATTCTGTACATATTCTATTACATCTATTGGTGTTTGCCAATTTAAACTTCTTTTGTCTTTTAAAATTAGTAATGCTATATTTTCTTTAGATTGTAAATCTTCTATTATTCCTTTTGAGCCTTTACCTCCAATGTTTCCTTTTAAAAACATATCATAATTTTTATTATATCTGTTTATTGGTATCATATAGATTGCTGCTCTAGCATCAACAATATATACATCATTTTGTTGTTCTTCTAAATATTTATCAACTTTTATTATGTGTTCTTCTAGTTCCTTAGAAACTGGTATATATTTAAAATTTTCTAAATTTTTATATTCCTTAAAATTAATAATATAATTTATTAATCTATATATTGAAACTCCAACCATAATTAATATTAGTATTATTATGAGTGCTTTTATAAAATTTTCTATCCATATTATAATTGACTTTTCTAAAATTCCTTTAAATTTATTCTCATATAGTTCCTTTAATAAATAAATTCCTGTAATAATTGTTATCGTTCCTGCTATTAGAAAATGAACATTATCTGATATTGGATATACTACAACTATTGTTGAAACAGAGTAAGCAAATAATATGGTTATAATCTGGTTATTTTTTCTTATAGATATATATAAAGATATGATTATTGTTATAGGTACTAATATTGCCAATATACTTAATTGCCTTTTAATAAGTTTAAATATGATATACTGTTTGAAAAATCCTTTATTCCCAAAATTGCATAATCTATAAATTCGTTCATTATGTTATTACATAATAAATATATTAATAATATAATTACAGGGATCATAGAAGATAAAAATCTTATTATTGATATTTTTAAAACGGATCTAAAATCTTCTTTATTTCTTACTGCTAATAATTTATATCCTATAAATGCAATAACAAAACAGATTCCTGTTGTTTGCTTCATTGTTATACTTAATCCTGCTAAAATTCCTAATAATATTTCTTTTCTTAAGTTATATTCAAAAATATTATTGCTTTTTTTATATGTTTTTAACTCAATATATAATGTTATTAATGCTATTAGTAATATTATGAAATTATAATCAATACACATACTTTCTATAAGAAGCTTCATTATTATAATTGATATTAATAATGAAAACTCTTTCTTTATTTTAAAAGTTTTTAATATCTTATATATAATAAACATTATAAGTGAATTTGTAATAATTGCCATTATTCTCATTATAAACATTTCTGTTCCAAAGATTTTTAAAATCATTCCACAAAATATTGGTAATCCTGGAGTTGTTACTAAATTAAAATCTTTATATGGTAATAATCCATTTGCAACATTTCTTGCTGTATTGAAAATCCAAACCTCATCTAAATTGTTTAGATTTCTTGTAAGAATAATAGCAGATGTTGTTATTACAAAAAATACAAATACTAGTATGTCTTCCCTATATTTTTTCATTATTTCTCCTTCTGTCTTTCAAAATTATATCCTAAATGTGCATAAGCATCAGGCAATGCAACCCTTCCTCTTGTAGTTCTAGAAAGGAAACCAATTTGTATTAAATATGGCTCATATACATCTTCTAGTGTCTCTACTTCTTCTCCAATAGTTGTTGCTATTGTATCTATTCCTACAGGTCCTCCATTAAATTTTGAAATTATTGTATCTAGTATCTTTCTATCAATTTCATCTAATCCTAATTCATCAATTTCTAAATTATTTAGGGCTGTTTTTGCTATCTTTATAGTTATACTACCATCTCCTAATACAACTGCATAATCTCTAACTCTTTTTAATAATCTATTAGCAATTCTAGGTGTTCCTCTTGAACGCCTTGCAATTTCTTGACTTGCTTTTTCATCAATTTTAACTTCTAAAATCTGAGCAGACCTTTTAATAATATCATTTAGTTCTTCTTCACTATATAATTCTAGTCTAGATACAATCCCAAATCTATCTCTTAATGGTGTTGTAAGTGAACCCGCTTTAGTAGTTGCTCCAATTAATGTAAATTTTGGTAAATCTAATCTTATTGACCTAGCAGATGGTCCTTTACCTATCATTATATCTAATGAATAATCTTCTAAAGCTGGATATAATATTTCCTCAACTGCTCTATTTAATCTATGTATTTCATCAATAAATAAAATATCATATTCAGATAAATTTGTAAGTATTGCAGCTAAATCTCCTGATTTTTCTATTGCAGGACCTGAAGTTATTTTTATATTTGAGTTCATTTCATTAGCAATAATGTTAGACAGAGTAGTTTTTCCAAGTCCAGGAGGACCATATAATAGTACATGGTCTAATGGTTCGCTTCTTTGTTTAGCTGCTTCTATATATATTTTCATGCTTTGTTTAACTTTAGTTTGTCCTATATATTCTTTTAAATTTTTAGGTCTTAAAGATCTTTCCATTTGTTCTTCTTCAATACCATCTACCTCAAGTTTTGTTAAATTATTTTCATCCATTAGCTATATTCATTCCTTTTTAATTTGATATGATTATTATATATGGAACAAACATTTTTTGCAATAGGTTTAGCAACGAATATAAAAAAATCCCTAAGCATCGCTTAGAGACTTATCTATCTATCTATTTTAAACAACAAATATTAACTTACTATTTTTTATATTTGGTTCTGTTCTAATATAATTCATTTGTTTTATTTCTTTAGGTGCTTCATCTAATAATCCAGAATAAACGATATTATTAAAGCCTTGTATTACCTCAATATCAATTCCTTTGAAATCTCCAATTTTATGTAACATATTCTATAACATCTCCTTCTCTTGTAAATCGTTATAAGTATTATACCATTAAAATTTTTATATTTGCAATAGTATTTCTATAATTTTTTTTAAGACAAATTTCAATATTTTGCTATATGATTTTTGACTTATCTCCCATCATGTTTTGCTTGATTTATTTGTCTAATAAAGAAATAAAAATTTCTAAATATTTTCTATATTTTTAAAATTTATTACCTTTGAATATTATCACTTTGTTAAACATATATATTAATTAAAACTATTTATTATTTTACGAGTTATACTAATAGCTAGATTGGAGGTTTTATGTATATAAAAAGATTAATATTTATTTCTATAGTTTTGTTTTTTGTATTATTTTACTCATGCTGTTCTTTTGCCTCTACTTATGAATATATTTGGTCAACTATAGCAGATACAAACTCTGGTAGTTCGTCTATTGCTGTATCTTCTGATTTAAATAGCGGTTCTTTAAATTTAGAATCTACTGGTGCAATTTTAATTGAGCAATCTACTGGACAGATATTGTATGAACAAAATTCTCATGAAAAATTACGTCCTGCAAGTGTAACAAAAGTTATGTCTATTCTGCTAATAATGGAGGCTTTAGATAGAGGCGAAATTACTTTAGATACTTTAATTCCATGTAGTGAGAATGCAAGGTCTATGGGTGGTTCACAAATATGGCTAGATACTAGAGAAACATTAAGTGTAAATGATATGTTAAAAGCTATATGTGTAGTATCTGCTAATGATTGCACTATGGCTATGGCAGAATACTTAGGTGGTTCTGAAGAAGTATTTGTTGAACGAATGAATACAAGAGCTAAAGAACTTGGCATGAATGATACTCATTTTGTAAATTGCCATGGAATTGATGAAGATAACCATGTTACTTCTGCATACGATATTTCTTTAATGTCTCGCGAACTTTTAACAAAGCACTCAGAAATCACTAATTACACAACTATATATATGGATTCTCTTCGAGATGGAAAATCTGAACTTGTAAATACAAATAAATTACTTCGTACATATAATGGATGTACTGGTTTAAAAACTGGTTCAACAGGTCTCGCATTATATAATTTATCTGCTAGTGCTACTAGAGATGATTTATCTCTTATAGCAGTAGTAATGCATGCACCAACAACTGCAATTCGTTTTGCAGAGGCTAAAAAATTATTAGATTATGGTTTTACTAATTATTCTGGTGTATCTTTTGGAAAGACTGGAGATGTTGCTATCATAGCAGAAATCAAAAAAGGAACGTCCCAAACAGTAGAAGCTGTATTTGAATCTTCTGCTTCTGTAATTATAAAAAAAGGATTAGAAAAAAGTGTTACTCAAAACATTATTTTAGATGAAAATTTGGAAGCTCCTATTGTTAAAGGCCAAAAAGTTGGAGTTGCAAATTATACTCTAAATAATGAAATAATTGCAACTGTAAATCTTGTTGCAAATGATGATGTTAAAAAATCTGGTTTCTTAAATATAACAACAAATGTTTATTCAGAGTGGTTTAATATGATGAGGTAATTTAAAATACGAAGAATGGACTAAAAAATGTCCATTCTTCGTACAACCAAATGACTATTTTAAAATAATATTATATGCAAAATTCGACATCCAGTGTGGAATAATAGCACCATATAATGAATTTGTTTTTAGGTATATAAAATTAAAAACAAGATGTGTAATAAATAAATCTATAATCCAACTAAAATTTTTTATAGCTAAATCATTTAATGTCATTCCATAAGCTATCATTCTATATGGAAAGTGTATTATAATAAATAAGATGCCTACTACAAATACTGCTAACCATTTTTTCTTAAATAGTTTCATTTATTTCTAGTTTTTTTAATCTTCAACTACTCGCAAAACGAATGGTAGTGGTTATAATATTATTGTATCATACTCTTGATTTTCGCAAGTAGTTCATTAAATATAAATTTCTGTCTTTTCTTTTGAATCGGAGCTATATAATATTCTATATTGTCTTTTGTAGTAATGATTATATATTTATTTTTATCATAACTTCCAATTTTCTTTTTAGATGTATTTACTTCTCTAATATCTTTAAAATTAATGATATTAAGCCCTGTACTATAACTAAATATATAGTTAGGAGATAAATAAACTTTTAATCTTTTATAACTTATTAGCTTTTCATTTTCAAATTCCTTTATAACTTCCTCTAATTTTCCTTTTGATTTTAATTCATCAATAGTTCTATCTACATTTTTTCTTATACGTTTATTTAATAATAAATAAAGAAATCCTGTTATTGCAAAAAATATAGCTAATATAAATAACTTAATAGCATTATTTTTAACCTTTACTACAGTATCTAAATAATATCCACCAAATACTTTCTCAAAACTATTATTGTTTGCAATATCTTCATTAAATATAGTATTTAATGTCTGGTTTAATGTATTTCTTAAACTGGATGAACTTAATTGAACACTTCCAAATACTTCTGTTCCTTCTAATGTATCTATGGCATCTTTTTCTATATCTTTTCCAAGTATAGGGATTCCTATATTATCGTTTTTAAATCTAATTATAAATAGATTTTTTTCTTCTCCTACTGCTACATAATACCCTGAAGTCGTTCCATCTTTTGAGTTTTTAACTTGCACTAACGGTCCCATTAAATAATATACTTTTACTTTCGAATAATTACCTAATTTTTGATCTTTTTTAAATTCTGTATACTCAATTTCTTTTGGTATAGCTTCAATTATTCCATATATAAATATCATAAATGCAATTATTAGTATAAATATTGCTAAAGGTATTCTTCTACTTTTTATTTGTTTTATTTTTTTATAAAATGTTCCCATCTTTTTTCTCCTTTTTACTTTATATTAATATAATATCTTATTTGTTTTGTTTTTTCAATATATATTTGGATTTGTTTTAATTTTCTATAATTATTAAAAGCACGGATATTTCCGTGCTATAAGATTATTCATTATTTTTAGCATTTGGTCCACAATGGCATATATTTTCTACAGTATTAGATACTTCTATACTTGTTACTTTTGAGTCATTTACTAAGTTTCCAACTGTTATCATTCCAACTACTTTATTATTATCTAATACAGGTATTCTTTTTATTTGCATTGTTCCCATTAATTTTTCTGCTTCGTTTACTTCATCATTACTATTACAACAACAAACATCTGTAGTCATTATTTCACTTATTGGTGTAGTTTTTGAGTCTTTTCCACATGCAACGCTTCTTAATACTATGTCTCTATCTGTTACTAATCCTACAATGTTATTTGTATTATCGCATACAGGTAAACAACCTATATGGTTTGAACACATTTTCTTTGCTACATCTTGTATTGTTGTTTCAGGGGTACAATTGCATACTGAATTTGTCATACAATCTTTAACTTTCATAATAATATCAAATCCTTTCTTAAGAACAAAAATATTTTTTGTTTTATTTGATATTATTATGCCTATTTATATTTTTTTTATTCTTTGCAAATGTTTTCTTGTATAGATTTTGTTATGGCTTCAACATATGCAGATTGATTATTTAACATATTATTTAAATCTGTTTTATTTATTATATATCCTAATTCTATTAAATAGCTTTCTACTCCTATATTAGAATTATAGTACATATTAGTTCCATAGCCTTTATTTCTTCCATCAATATATGCTCCTGTTGTCTTGCCTCCAACTTCTCTTATCATATATAAATATGGTGTTGATGTTTTTATATTATATGGCTCAAATCCTTTTTTTCTAGCACTATCAGAAGATTCAGCAATTTCAGCTTCTGTAAATGTTCTAACATAAACACCATTTGATACTTTGTCTGTATTTCTGGTTGAATATGTTGTATTTGCTGTATTAACTATATTATCTGCTAACGATTGTGCAATTTCTAAAGAAGCATTTGATGGAGCATATATTTCTGTTCCACTTAATGTATTTGTATCAAAACTGTTAACATGAACTGAAAAATTATATTTCACCTTTGCTCTACCTACAATATTAACTCTTCCATCAAAGTCATAAACACTATAGACGCCAAATTTACTAGTTTCTGATGTATCTTCTGTACCATCTCTTGTTAATATAACTTTTAATCCTAAATTTTCTAATTTTCTTTTTAATTCCACACAATGTTTCATTGCTATTTCTGCTTCTTTATATTGTCCCGAAATTGCTCCTGGGTCACTTCCTCCATGTCCAGGGTCTATAGAAATATCATAAACGTTTTTAGGTAATTTTACTTTTGCGACATTAAAATTTATATAAGAAATATCTCTATTATCTAACTGAAAAATATCAAACTCTATATTTACTTTTTTATTTGATTTGTTTTTTGTAATTGTATAATATTCTAAATCTTCATAATTTGTATTATTACTTATTGAATAGTATTTTACTTTATTATTTGAATATTCTATTTTTACAAGTAAAAAATATTTGCCAGCTTCAATGTCTTCTAAATATATTCCTTCGTTTATAAGCTTTGACGTTGCAATTTTTAATTCATTTTCATTTACTTCATATATTCCATTATATTCTTTTTCATTTTCTGAAATATCAACTAATATAAACTTAACTTGTTTTATATTAGTAGTTG
Organism: uncultured Clostridia bacterium; assembly: GCA_948745425.1. Lineage (GTDB taxonomy): Bacteria > Bacillota > Clostridia > TANB77 > CAG-508 > CAKPSH01. The sequence continues at coordinate 7,927 of CAPZDM010000008.1, read as the reverse complement.
ATATTCCTTTTATTATACCTTCTAAATTAAAATGTGTACCATATAAATAATAATTATTAACTTCTATTACTTCATCTTCAATATTTGATAAAATCTTTCTTTTCTGCTCTTTATTATGTAAATGTGAAATGCATATAAATATACCTATTAAAATACAAAGGAATAATAATATTGCAAAAAAATTTGGTTTTCTCCTCTTTTTCATAAAAGTTATTCTCCTTTCTGCCTTTAATTATCTCTAATCTCATATTCATACGCACATATTGTCTTTGTTTTTACGTCTTGTTCATTAGTTTCTATATTTATTCTAAATAATCTTTGCCTTTTTAACTCTAAATCTAGTTTACTAATATCTATTAATATTTCATCTGAAATATCCATTCCAGTTGGTAAAGTCTTATTAAAATTATCATAATAAATTATATTAGATAAACCAATAGCTGGTGTCTCTGGTTTTAGCTGTATGGAATATAAATTAATTATAGGTTCATCTTTAATTTTGTTTAATGCATTTTCTGGATTAATATTAAAAATCCCATATCCTTCTGTGTTTAATGATTTTTCTGAAACTTGATATACCTTCAGTTTTATTCCTAAATTATTCTTTTCATAAATCTTATCTAGTGAATTAATAATTCCATGAAGTAGTGATACAAACTCTATTGTATCTGTTTCTTTATTAATTTTTAGTAGCTTATATTCTTCTTTTTTGTTCTCTCTGTGTTTTTTGTTCTTTATTACATTTATCTTAGTTTTATCTTCTGTTGAACTTCCAAATATATCAAATTCTTCTTTTCCAAATAATAATTCAAGACTTCTTAAATCGTTTTTTATATCTTCTAATTCTGTTGTAAAGTTGTATTGTTTACCACTTTTTATAGCATTCATAGGCTTTAAAAATCTTGTTAAAGCTAAAAATATATTGTCTGTATCTTCTTTTGATAGTATTTTTCTTTGTAATTCATCAATTCTTATAGCAATTTCTTCTATGTCTTCTATATAATCAAAATATGGCTCTGGAATTTTATTATTTTCTTCCTTCTTTTCTTCTATTGTTCCACTTTCTAATGCTAATCCATTATCCTTATTGGCAAATCTCCAAAATTCAAAAATGCTTTTTCTATGGCTATCTATTTCTTCTATAAATTTACTGGCATTATTTATTTTAACCTTTAATTGATTATTTCTTATTTCTAATGCTGTTTTATCCATTTTAATATTTTTAACTGTATTTAAGATTATATTTAACTCTTTACAAACATTAATTAAGTCTTCTATAGTATAGAATTCTTTTTCATATTCTTGTTTAATTTCTTCTTCATTTACTTCTATTTTAGGTTCTGGTAATTCCAGTTTATTTATCTCATCTTTTAATTTTCCTTTAAAGAAATATCTAACCCTTCCAAAAAAAGTTTTTCTGCATTTTAGATATGTTGCTACTTGATTTTGTTTTAATAAATATTCCTTTTCTCTTTCTGCTTCAACTATTTTTAAATTATCTAATACTTCTTTTAATATTTTTTCTTCTTTTTTTAAAATACGAAGAGATTCTGCCTTCTTTTTATATTGTTCTTTTATAAAGTTTCCTAAAATTTCATATGTTATTATTTTTGAATTATATACTAATTCTAATCCTCCATATTGGGATATTTGAATTTCAAATTTATAATCATGTGGAAATTCTGTTTCTAATATGAATAATGCTTTTATTAATTTAAAAAACTTTGTTGCATTTTTTTTATTATCTAATTTTATTTTATAAATACTTTCTAATTTTCCATAAACTATAGTTTTTCCACATATTTGTATAGATGGATTTTCATCTTTATCATAAACTTCATATATTATTGGCCATTCTTTAGTAAATTTCCATACATATTTTTCTAAGTCCTTAAAATTATCTTTTTCTAATAAATTATTTGAATAATCCATATAGCTTACTGGTACAAAAACTTTTTTATTTTGATTTCTATTTTTTAATTGTTCTCTTAATAGATAGAAAAAGCTTCCATATTCTTTATCCTCTGTTGTTACCAACATAAAATACTTATGCAATTTGTTTGAATAATATATCTCCCATAAATAGTTTTTATCATATTTAATTAAAAATGGTATATCATTATTTAGTTTCTCTTGTTGTTTTTCTATTTCTTCTATTTCTTCTATTTCAACAGTTTTGAGCATTTTCAAAAACGCGCTATGTTTTATTATGCCTTCTTCATTTTCTGGCACAAGGTATGGATATATCGGATTAATATTTTGATATTTTTCTTGTATTGAATTCATCCTATTAGCTTTTGTAAAAATTATTTGTATGTCGTTAATAGGTACATATTTATAAACTCTATATGTTTCTTCTGAATATGCCTTCTCTAGTATAAAGTCTAAGTTTTCTGTATTTCTTAAAAATTCAGGAATATTGTCAAAATCTAATCCTATATAATCTAGCTTTTTTTGTAATTTTTCTATTTCTTCATTAGTTTCTTCAGACATTTCTATCCTCCATAAATAAAATTTTGTAAATAGTATATCATAAAGTTTTATAATAGGCAATTATTTCTCAAATTTCGCAAAATTTTTCTAAAAATTATTGCTTTTTAAAATATATATTAGTTTCATCCTTTAATATTAGTACTATTGTAGATTCATTACTGTTTATTCCATTACTTTCTAAACATTCTACTGCTTTTATTTCACCATTATTAGTTTTTAATAAAGCTTTTTCTCCATTTCCATATATGTGGTATGTCCCTTGTAAATCGTTTATTATATCAGCAGAATATATTCCTATAAACTCTGTATATGTTCCATTATGGTTTAATATCAATTCTCCACCATATGATATTCCAGAGCCATATATTTGTGTTAAGGGAATTTCTTCTCCCCTATATTCTGCTTTAAATGGTTTCCATTTCCCTACTAGTTTATTTATTTCTTCTTTATTAGATTTTAAATCAATATATTCTTTATTTTTTGAATTACTATTAATATCAAGATATTTGTAATACTCTTTTGCCTCATTATCAAGTTTTTCTTCATCTAATAGATTTTCACATTTCTCCAATTTTTCTCTTATATCTTCTGGAAAAATCTCTTTTATTGAGTCTCCATAATCTATACCATCTGTTGGTATTTTATAATCTATAATTTGATTGTTCTTTATAGTAAACTTATATGGCATTGAACTTCCACTACTTGATAATTCTTCTTGTGCATAGTAAGTTTTAATTAATGCCCATATATATACATATGTTTCGTCTTCATTTTGTCTAATACCTAATTTAACTATATCACTAAAAACTCTAAAATTATCACTATTATTAGCAAACTCAGGTCTTTCTAAATAGTGAATTTCTTCCGCTAATTTAATAAGATATTGTTGTACTTGGTCATATAGTTTATCTTCATCTGAAAGTGAATAAGCATTTATTTCATTTGTTGTTTTTAATAAAAATGGGCTTATCACACAAAGCAAAATACTTAAAATAAATATTATAATAGATATTCTATGTTTTTTTAATTTTGTAGATAATTTTATCATCATTATCCTTTTTTCCATACTCTTATTATCATCTATAATACATAACATTTTAGTTGCTAATTGCTCATTTTGATATGTTTGTAATAAATTTATTAAAGTTAATCCATATCTCTTTTTTTCATCTTTATTCATTTTACTTAAAGCTATTTCATCTGTCGCAAGTTCCATTTCTTGTCTTATCTGTTTAAAAAGAGCATATACGAAAGGATTAAACCAATGCAAAGATGTAATTATTATTAATATAAAATTAGTTATCATATCTTTTCTTTTATAATGTGATAATTCATGCATAAATACATTTTCTATAATTTCATCTTCTTTTTCTATAAAGCCCTCTGGAACTAATATTTTAGGACGCATTATTCCATAAATACATGGAGAAGTATTAGCCTTTTGACTTCTTATTTCTATATTTTTATGTATTTTTAGTTTTCTCTTACAATTTCTCTGTATAGCTTTAATTCTATAATCTTTAACTTTTTTAGTTTTTCTTACTTTAGATATTAGACTTATATTTCCTATTATAAATACAAATAATCCCATTATAGAAACTATTAACCATAATAGTGGTATTATCATATTTAATATAATTTCTTTTGTATCATATTTGTGACTCTCATTATTTTGTATTTCTTCTAATTGTACTGTTTGTGATTCTGTCAATTTATATGTACCTTTATTTAATTCTTTATACTCTATTGGTTCTACACTATTAAAAATATTTTCTACTTTGTCTATGGTTGAACTTATAGGTATGCTATTAGGGATCTTAATCTCAACTCTTTGTATTGGTATCATTAAGAATATTAGTGGTATTATCCACATTAAAGATTTCCATTTTGCAGAAAGCTTATTATCAAAAAGTTTTGTTAGTATTAAAATTAGTATTCCTAATATTGTTCCTATAACTGACATATATAATATTTTATAAAATATTGGAGATATAATTTCACATATGTTTATTAATATTTCTAACATTTTAGTCCTCGCTTTCTAATATGTCTATTAGTTTTTGTAATTCCTCTTTTGATACTTTTTTATTTTCTACGAAATTTAATAATAAATTTCCTGTTTTTCCATTGTATAGTTTTTTTAGAAAGTTGTCGTTTTGATTAGATAAAAATTTACCTTTTTTTACCTTTGGCACATACACTGTATCTTTTAAATTTATCTTTTTCGATTCAACAGAACCTTTTAGTATTAATCTTCTTAATAAAGTTTTTACAGTATTTCTATTTTTATCTGTTTCTCCATTTAATTCTTCTATAATAGTATTTAAGTCACATTCTTTATTTTTCCATAATACTTGCATAATCTCTAGCTCTGCATCAGTTATATCATATTTATTTGGCATCATTTTCTCCTTTCTATAAGGTTACAAACGTAACCCTGTATAAGATTATAATATTTTAATTATCTTGTCAAGTAATTTATCTCATAAAATATATTTCATACCATTTTATAAAACAATATATTGCCCAAATTTTTTTATAGTTATCTCTTTTATGATTCTTATGTTGTTCTAATAATTTGATTACATATTCTTGGTTAAAAAATTCACTAACAAAGTCTTGCTCCACTGTTTGTTTTATTTCACTATATATTACATCTTCTCTCATCCACTCCCTTATTGGTACTGGAAAGCCCAATTTTTTCTTTTTATAGGCTTCATTTGGAATATCCTTTTTACTTGCTTCTCTTAATGCGATTTTTGTATTATCTTTTGATAATTTACATTTGGGTGGCATTGTACTTGCTACTTTAAAAACTTCTTTATCTATAAAAGGTGTCCTTGCTTCAATGGAATTTGCCATTGTCATTTTATCTACTTTTAAAAGAATATTTTTCACAAGCCAATATTTTATATCTACTGCTTGCATTTTTACAATATCACTTTTATCCTTATTTTTATCAAATAAAGATTTTGTTATATCTTTATGTTTAATTGTACCTTTAAAATTTAATACTTTTTTTATTTCTTCATCACTAAATATTTTATTTACTCCGACATATTCATTTTCTAGTTTAGTTCCTCTACGTACAATAAAATTACGTCCTTTAAATTCTGGTAGATAACTAAATATTCTAGATAATAAATGGCGAATCCAGTATGGTAGTTTATCATATGCTTTATAATCTATTGCTTCTCTATATGTATTATATCCTCCAAAAAATTCATCTGCACCTTCTCCTGACATTATAACCTTTACATCATTACTTGCTAATTTTGATACTGAATATAATGCAATAGCAGATGGGTCAGCACATGGTTCATCCATATGATATAGCATTTTTTCAACATCATCCATATATTCCTTTTGAGATACCTTTTTACTTATATTTTTAATTCCTAAAATTTCTGCTAATTTTTTTGTGTATCTTATTTCACTATATTTTGGTAAGTTATATCCTATTGTATATGTTTTATCTGGTTTTGCTAAACTCACAATATATGAAGAATCAATTCCACTAGATAAAAATGCCCCAACCTCAACATCACTTATTTTATGATATTCTACTGAACTTTTCATTGTTTTACTTATTTCTTCTACTACTTCATCAAAGTCTCTATTCTGTTCTTCAAAATCTATTTCATAATACTGTTCTATATTTATTTTATTATCTTTTAATGTTAAGGTATGTCCTGGTTCTAAACAATATACACCTTTAAAAAATGTTTCATCTGTTGGTGTAAAACTAAAAGATAGATATAGATTAATTAAATCCTTGTTCAATATTTTTTCAAATTGAGGGTGTTCTAAAAATGCCTTTATTTCTGATGCAAACATAAACACATCTTCATTTTTATAATAATACAATGGCTTTATTCCAAAATTATCACGTGCACAAAATAAATTTCTATTTTCTTTATCCCAAATAGCAAATGCAAACATCCCTCTTAATTTTTCAGGAAGATGATTACCCCATTCCTCATATCCATGTAATAGTACTTCTGTATCACTATCAGTTTCAAATTTATAATTCTTTTCTATCAGCTCTGCTTTTAGCTCCATATAATTATATATTTCACCATTAAATATGACTACGAAATTTTTATTACTAATTGGTTGTTTTCCATTATCTAAATCTATAATTGATAATCTACGATGACCTAAAGCAATGTTTTCATCTATATAAAATCCTTCTTCATCTGGTCCACGATGAATTAGTTTATCTGTCATCTTTTTTATTATTTTTCCTTTTTCTCCTTTTGAACTTACAAATCCTACTATTCCACACATAATATTTCCTCCTAATACTCCAATCATAAGATTACAGATGTAATCCTATAATATAGGTTACATCTGTAATCCGTTTTTGTCAAGTATTTTTGGGAAATTTTAATTTTGTTACAATTAATAAAAACGCAAAGCTTCTAAGCTGTGCGTTTTATATCAATTTCTTTTAGCAATGTCATCAGATGTTTCTCCATTGTATAGTCCTTTATATCCAGCATTATGAAATTTATAAAAATTCTTAACTCCTGCATTTTTAGCAGTTTGATTAAGTGAATAATTTCCTTTTCTTGTCAAATTTCTTTGATAAAACCTTTTTTCATCTTCCGTTAATGAAGTATATTCTTTTTCGCTAATTTCCTGTTTTCTAGTTTGAATTGTAAAATATGTTTGTGCAAGAGCAATAACTTTTTTTCTTGTATCTCCATTTTGTGCTATTAAATAACAAGCATAACGTGTTAATTTATAATCTTTTATTGCTACTTCTGCATTATTAGCACGTTTTGACAACTTGTCGACGTCGACAAAATGTTCAATTACACTAATATCACTGTTTTTACAAGATTCTTTTGCTTTGTTTATTACATTTTCAAATTTTCTCCATTCTTTATAATTCAATACTGATTGCAATTCTCTAGCATACCAATATTCTATTCCATTTTCATCAATATGCTTTATATTTTCAATTTTCCCCATCCTATTTTCATTTCTTTATTTTTAAGTAATTGCTGTTTTAATAATTTTTGTAAAGAAGTATCTTCATAGTACAAAACTATTTGACATTGACACATAACTAAAATAAGAGTTAAAAATAAAAAATTAATAGTGAATAGTACAAATGTGCTCTCAGCACTTTTTTAAGTATTATTCACTATTAACTCTTTAATATTAATTCTTCATTGTGATGTGGATACATCACACATTTGGTGGGCAGAGAAGGATTCGAACCTTCGTACTCGTATGAGAACAGATTTACAGTCTGCCGCCTTTAGCCACTCGGCCATCTGCCCAAATATTGTTTCTTTCGAAACAACATTGTTATTATAAACTTTTTTAATTTATCTGTCAATACCCATTTTCAAAAAAAGTTGATTTTTATGATTCATTTATGATAATGTCTTAAGTAATCCGATGAGAAAATGTCCCAAGA
>CAPZDM010000007.1 GCA_948745425.1 uncultured Clostridia bacterium | reverse complement strand
TTTCTTTCCAGTGTTTTATTGTGTATGGTGTGTCTGTATTTCTTGTGTAGTAATAGTTTACTTCTAGGCTTCCGTCTCCTAAGATTGTTACTTCTTGTGCTTCTGGGGCTGTAAATCCTGCATAGTTCATTGTTTGTGGTGTTACTTTTTCATCTGTTGTTCCTGTGTATTCATATGTGTTTGCTGATGTATAGTTTTGTTCGTCTTTTATTTCTGGATTTCCATTTATATTTTGTTTCCAATGTCTTACTATGTATGGTGTATTTGTATTTGCTGTTGCTATTGCTGTGTTTTCTATGTTTTCTGCTATCATTGCAAAGTTATCATGTTGTTTTGTACTTTCTCTTGTTCCTTCCCATTTTGACCATGTGTATCCTGGTAGTGTTGTTGCTTCTATTATTACATTTTCTCCATATTGATATGTTCCTGCTCCTTCTACATTTTCTATTCCTGTTCCTTTGTTTAATGTTATTTCATAACTGTTTCTTGTATAGTAATAGTTTACTTCTAAACTTCCATCTCCTAAGATTTCTACTGTTTTTGTTTCTGGAGTTGTAAAGCCTTCATAGTTCTTTGTTTCTGGTGTTATTGTGGCTCCTGTTGTTCCTGTTAGGTTTTCTGTTTCTATTAGGGTGTAATTGTTTTTGTTTGCTACTTCTTCTCCTTCACGACCATGAATAATACCATGGCTTGATATAATTTCTTTTGTGTTTTCAAGGTTTTGTTTATAGTGTTTTACTACATATGGTGTGTCTAAGTTTCTTGTATAATAGTATTTTACTACTAGACTTCCATTTCCTAATATTTCTACTGTTTGTTTTTCTGGTGATGTGAAGCCTGGATATTCTTTTGTTTCTGGTGTTATTATTGCTCCCGTTGTTCCTGTTTTGTTTTCTTTGTCTACTAATGTATATTTTTTTCCGTTGTGTTCGACTTCTTGTGTAGACACAAGGTCTACCCCTACATCGTCTGGGTTTGTGTCTTGCTCATTGTTTGTGGTTTCTTCTGGTAGGTTTTCTTGCCAGTGTTCTACTATGTATGGTGTGTCCAAGTTTCTTGTGTAGTAATAGTTTACTTCTAGTTTTCCGTTTCCTAAGATTGTTACTTCTTGTGCTTCTGGGGCTGTGAAGCCTGCATATTCTTTTGTTTGTGGTGTTATTTTTTCGTCTGTTGTTCCTGTTTTATTTTCTGTGTCTACTAATGTGTATTTTTTTCCATTGTGTTCGACCTCTTGGTTAGAGCCAAGTCCTGCCCCTACATCGTCTGGGTTTGTATTTCGTTCATTGTTTGTGGTTTCTTCTGGTAGGTTTTCTTGCCAGTGTTTTACTGTGTATGGTGTGTCTTGGTTTGGTGTTGCTTCTGCTGTGTATTCTACTCCTTCTGCTCCTATTGTGAATGTGTGTGTTTGTGTGGATACAGTGTTTTCATTTTCTTCATTAGGTGCCCCTACAGTCCATTCTTTCCATGTGTAGCCTGGTTTTACTTCTGCTTCTATTGTTACTTGTTCTTCATATAGGTATTTTTCTTTTCCTTGTCCTGATATGTTTCCTGTTACTTTTATGTTCTCTATTCCTGTTCCTTTGTTTAGTTTTACTTCATAACTGTTTCTTTTATAGTAATAGTCTATTACTAATGTTCCTTCTCCTGTTATTGGTACTGATATTCCTTCTGCGTCAGGTGCAATAAATCCTTCGTATTCTTTGGTTTCTGGACTTACTTTTGAGTCTGTTTCTCCTGTTAATATGTCTGTGTCTGCTATTTCATAGTTGTTTTCATTGTATTGGTCTTGTATTCCATCTATTTTTTGTTTCCAGTGATTTATTGTATATTTAGTGTTTGGATTTGCCATTGTTAGTGTTGTGAATTCTAAATTCTCTGCTGGCATTTGGAATGTTACTTTTATGTCTCTTGTTTCTCTTTCTCCTTGCCATTTTACCCAGTCATATCCTGCTAGTATTATTGCATTTATTGTTACTTCTTCTTCATATAGATATGTTCCTGCTCCTAATACTGCTGCTACTCCTTTTCCTTTGTTTAAGGTTACTTCATAACTGTTTCTTGTATAGTAATAGTTTACTTCTAGGCTTCCGTCTCCTAGTATTGTTACTTCTTGTGTTTGTGGTGATGTGAAGCCTTCATAGTTCTTTGTTTCTGGTGTTACTTTTGTGTCTGTTGTTCCTGTAAAAATTTTACTTTCTGCTATTGTATAATTATATTCATTTTGTGCTTCTGCTTTTCCATCTACATTTTGTTTCCAGTGTTTTACTATATATTCTGTTCCTTGATTTGCTGTCCAGTTTGCTCTATAGTGCATGTCTCCTGTTGAACCTTTTGATATTGTTACTAATGGTTCTGCTGTTGTTCCATTTGTACCTGTCCACCCTAAGAATGTGTATCCTTCTCTTGTTGGTTGTGTTAGTGTGAAACTTTCTGTTTCTACTGTGTATTGTTCTGGGTTTTGTGTTGCTTGTCCTCCATTTAGGTCATATGTTATTCTATATTGGTTTACTGTTGCATGTGCTGTATTTATTATATTTTCTGCTGGCATTGAAAATGTATAGTTTTGTGTTGTATTTGCCAAAGTTCCTGTCCATTCTTTCCAACTGTAACCGTCTAATAGTGTTGCATTTATATTTACATTTGCTCCATATAGATATGATCCGACTCCTGTTATTGTATCTATTCCTATGTCTTTATTTAAGGTTATTGTATATGTGTTTCTTGTGTAGTAATAGTTTATTACAGTTCCACCATTTCCAGCTATTGTTTTTGTTTGGGTTGGTGGTGGTGTAAATCCTGGATAGTCTGTTGTACTTTTTACTGGTGGTGTTACACTTGCTCCTGTTGTTCCTGTTGCGTTTTGTGTAGATATTAGTGTATAGTTATTTGAATCGTGTGTTCCTGCATTTCCATCTAATTTTTGTTGCCAGTGGTTTACTACATATTTTGTTGCTGTGTTTGGTTTTGCGTTTGCTGTATATGTTACATTTGTTGCTGGCATTGTGAAGTTAAACCTTTTTGTGGTTGTTTTTTGGGTTCCTGTCCAGTCTAGCCATATGTATCCTTCTGATACATTTGCGTCTATTGTTACGTTTGCTCCATATACATATGTGTTTGCTCCTACTAGACTATCTATTCCTGTTCCTTTATTTAATGTTACTGTAAAAGTTTTTCTTGTATAATAGTAGTCTATTATAGTTGTACCATTTGATGCTACTGTTTTTGTTTGAACAGGTGGTATGTTAAATCCTGTATAATTGTTTTTTACTGGTGGTGTTACACTTGTTCCTATTTGTGCTGTTTTTGCTTCTGTTTCTGCTAATGTATAGTTATTTGCATCATGTATATTTGCATTTCCATTTATGTTTTGTTTCCAATGACGTACTTGATAGTTTGCTACGTCTGCTTCCCAGTTTGCTGTGTAGGTTAAATTTCCTCTTGTTTTTTCTCTAGGTGATATAGCAACTCCTACTTGTGGTGTTGTTCCATTTGAACCTGTCCATCCTTTAAATTTATAACCTGGTTTTGTAGGTATATTTAATACAAAGTCTGGTGTTAATCCATTATAGGTAGTTGGATTTCCTGTAGCTGTTCCTCCGTTAAGGTTGTAGGTGATGGTGTAGTCTACTAATTTTCTAAAATGAGTTGAACTTCTAACTATATCTCCACCAACATCTCCTGAATATTTAGTATTATCATTTGTATCTGTTACATTATACCATTGACCTGATAAGTACACATTTACATTATATAATCTTGGAAGATAAATATCCATTAATTTGTCCGAATTTGTTGATATATTAGTATCATTTTTTATTTTTGCTAACGACCATCCACTTATATTTAGAGTTTCTAAGCTTCTACAATCCATAAATACACTTTCTATATTAGTAAACTTTCCTGTATTCCAATTACTTAAGTCTAATTCTTTTAGTAAATTAAGGTCATAAAACATATTTTCTACAGTTGTTGTTTCAGTTGTGTCTAAAAATTCTATATTGTTTATAGAAGTAACATTTCTTATAGGTATATAACCTTCTGGGCTTTTTTCCCAAAATAATGCACTTGCATCTTTTGGTGCCTTAACTATATTATCAAATGTAATAGTACACTTTTGCCAAGCATCCATATTGGAAGAACATTTATATAAAAAAGTCTGAAATGATAAAGTATTAAGAATACCTGGACTAGAGGTAGTACTCCATATATGAATTTCACCTGTAGAGGCAGTAAATTTGGCTTTTACATTTGTTCCTACAGTTGTGTCTGCTACATCTGTGGCTGCTAGGATTTGCTCTGTTTGTGCATTTTTGTCTCCTTTTATTTCTGCTATTTCAGACGAATGACCAAGTCCAGCCCCTATAATGTATATAATTGCAATTACACAGATTAATGCTAATAACACAATTAAGGGCAAAATTATTCTTGTCCTTTTTGATTTACCTGTTTCAATGGGCATAGTGCACTGTGCCTCTACGTTTACATTTTGTGTAACAGATTTTTTGCTTTTTCCTTTCCATATTTTGTTCATTTTGGATGCCTCCTTTTTGTATTTTAGTGGATAATAATAGTGCATGATGTATAATTAATAATTCTAACATTCAAATAAAAAAATCTGCATTTTAATGAAATTTGAACGGAATAATCTAGAATTTCTTAATAAATATTATGGAAATAGTTCATTTGCTTTAGCATAATGAAAGGGTGCCATAAGATTTATTTAGAAATTCTGTGCAATGGATGTGAATTTTCATTAAAATAAGGATTTTTATTATTTGAATGTATATCTTATAGTTCTGAGATTTTATAATATGATTATATGAATTTACTAATGTATTGTAAATGCCAGTTTTTCCCTATATATAGTAAAAAATCCGTATTTATTTACGGATTTTGTTGGTTTTATATTTTATGTTTTATTCTTTAAATTTGTGTTTCATTTTTGTAATATTTTGTCGCTTTTTCTAGGGAAGTAATTGTTTTTGTATTGTTACAAGTAGATTTGTTTGACATACCTATTTTCTAAATAATTCTGAATGTGAACCTATACTTACTAGAAGTAATATCAATTCATCTTTATTCTTTTTATATTCTAGTAATACATCTGGTTGTATATGGCATTCCCAAATACCGTTTACTTTTTGGTTCTAATAAGTGATTTCTGTATTTTACTGGCAACATTTCATTGTTTGCTAACATATTAATAATTTTATCTAAAGCATTATAATCAAAGTTAGGCTGTTTTCTTACAACTTTTAATTGTTTCTTGAATTTTGTAGTCAATTTTAATTCATATCGTTTATTCATTATCTAGCTCCTCCATTATCTCAGCTAAATTTTTATAAGTTTTATAATTCTCTGGATGCTTTTCTATTTCTTCAGCTTCTTTTATTGCTTCTAACATTTCATCGCTAAACTGTGGTTGCTTTATTTCAAAGGGAATACCTGAGTTGAGTATTATTTGTCTTAAATAAATATTAATTGCTTCTGTTGATGTCATTCCTAAATTGCTTAATATTTTTTCTACTTCCTTTTTTACTTCTGGCTCAATTCTTATATGCATTGAACTTGTTTTTGCCATATATTACACCTCCATTTCAATACAATATTATTGTATCACATTGTTAACACATCGTCAACCTTATTATATTATTATTTACTTTGAAATGTGATTGTATTCTATTTTTTTCTATATTTTAGAATTTATACTGAAAATTTTCCTGTGAATACAGTTTTTGCTGGTCCTGTCATATATACAAATTCATCCCATCTTATTTTTAATGTACCACCTAATAATTGTATTTCTATTTCTTTATTTTTTTCTACTAGGTTATTTAAAGTGGCTGATACACATACTGCACATGCTCCTGTCCCACATGCTAGGGTTTCTCCTGCTCCTCTCTCCCATACTCTCATTTTTATATGTGTTTTATCTATTATTTCTATAAATTCAATGTTTGCCTTTTTAGTAAAATGTTCATCTTTTTCTAATATAGGTCCGTATTTTTCTATGTTAAAGTTATCAATATTATCTATAACAGTTATTGCATGTGGATTTCCCATAGATACACATGTAAAGGTAAATTCTTTATCTTCTACTTTTATTTTTAAGTTTTTTACTGGTTTTTCTTCTGATATAACTGGGATTTCTTTTGGTTCTAGTATTGGTTTTCCCATGTTTACTGTGGCAAGTATTGCTTTGTTATTTTCTATGTTTAATTCTATCTTTTTTATACCTGCTAATGTTTCAATATTAATAGTTTTGTTTTTAGTTAGTGCATTGTCATAAACGAATTTTGCTACACATCTTATACCATTTCCACACATTTCTGCTTCTGTTCCATCTGAGTTAAACATTTTCATTTTAAAGTCTGCTATATCACTTTTGCATATTAATATTAATCCATCTGATCCAATTCCAAAGTGTCTATCACTTATTTTTTTTGCAAGTTTTGAAATTTTTATTATTTCATCTTCTTGCATGTTTGTGCAGTCAATATACACATAATCATTTCCTAGTCCTTCCATTTTTGTAAAGTTTATCATATTATTTACACCTCTTTTATATGTATGTTTGTAAAATATATTTATATTTTTACTTTTGGTTATTTTATCATAGATTTATGAAAAAATATATATTTATTTATATAAAAGAAAATTACCATGATATCACTGTGAATTTTTTGTAGATTAATTTGTTCATTACTTGATTTTTATTATATGTTATTATAGAATATTTGATGTAAATTGTAGAAAATAGGAAATACATTTCTATGTTTGTTTTGTTAAATAATAATCAGTTTTCCTATACTAAAAAGATATGAAAGGATTATATAAATAAATATTATGGATAAAAAATCAAGAAATAAACAAAAGAAATCAAAAAGTAATATTAATAGACCTGTACCAACAAAAAAGATTGCTATCTTTGCTTTACTTTTATGTTCTATACTACTATTCTTGCTTATAAGAATTGCTTGGTTACAGTTTATTGATGGTAATGAACTTAAAGAATTAGCTTCTCGTCAGCAGACATTAAATGATATAATAAGTCCTAAAAGAGGTTCAATATATGATGCTAATGGGAAAGCTCTTGCGATAAGTGCTGCAGTTGATACTGTTAGTATTAACCCTTCTAAAATAAAAAATGAGAATAAAGAACAAGTTGCTAAAGCTTTGTCTGAAATCTTTGAGTTAGATTATGATGCTACATTATCACAGGTTAAAAGTTCTTCATCTGTTGTGACTATTGCCAAAAAAGTGGAACAAGATAAAGTTTCTAGATTAAAAACTTGGATGAATGATAATAAAAAAATATGTTCAGGAATAAATATAGATGAGGATTCAAAAAGATATTATCCATATGATAGTTTGGCAGCTCACATAATTGGGTTTACTGGAACAGATAGCCAAGGTTTATATGGTATAGAGGCTAAATGGGATTCTACTCTTACTGGTGTTGCTGGTAAAATAGTAACTACTTCTGATGTAAATAATAGTGAAATATCTAGTGATGCAAGTCAATATGTTGAAGTTGAAAATGGAAGTGATTTATATCTTACTATAGATGTTAATATTCAAAGTATTATAGAAAAATACTTAGCTGAAGGAGTATCTCAGGCTCATGCTTCTGCTGGAAGCGCTATAGCTATGAACCCTAATACTGGTGATATTTTAGGAATGGCAACTTATCCTTCATATAATTTGAATGACCCTTTTACTATTCCTGAAGTTGATACTTCTACAATGTCTCCTGCTGACAAGACAAAAGTTTTATATGAAAGATGGGCTGATAAAAATGTTTCTTTGACTTATGAACCTGGTTCTACTTTTAAGACTATAATGACGGCAATAGCTCTTGAGGAAAACATTACTAAAGAAGATATTGCAAATGATTTTATTTGTACTGGTTCAATACAAGTTGCTGATAGAAAAATAAGATGTGCTTCTAATGAAGTTCATGGTGCTCAAACTTTGAGGCAAGCCGTGGGGCATTCATGTAATTCTGCTTTTATTCAATTAGGTCAAAGAATTGGAGTTAATAAATTATATAAGTATTTTGAAGCATTTGGTCTGTTTGATAAATCTAATATTGATATAACAGGAGAGTCTTCTAGTATATTTTTTGATAAATCAGCAGTAGGTCCTGTGGAACTTGCTACATTATCTTTTGGTCAGAGATTTAAAATTACTCCATTACAATTAGTTACTGCTGTGTCTTCTATAGCAAATGGTGGAAAATTAATGCAACCTAAAATTGTAAAACAAGTTGTAACTACTGATTCAGAGTCTAAAAATGTTACAACAATTGATTCAGTTCCTGTTCGTACAGTTATATCTGAAGAAACTGCTGCAAAGGTTAGAAGTATTATGGAATATGTTGTTACTGATGGTGGTGGAAAAAAAGGAGCTGTTCAAGGATATACTATAGGTGGAAAGACAGGTACTGCTGAGGGTACTTCTTTATCAGGAAGTAAGTACAATATTTCTTCTGTTTCTTTTGTTGCTGTTGCTCCTTCTAATGAGGCTGAAGTAGTATTACTTGCTATTTTATATGATCCTCAAACTTCAAGCTCTTATGGTAGTACTTTAGTTGCTCCTATAGTTTCTAAAATGTTGTCTGAGATACTTCCTTATATGGGAATTGTAGCAGGTGAGTCTTCTGGAACTGCTTCTGCAGATTTAGTTTCTGTTCCTCCTGTTACTAATAAGACTTTGACAGAGGCTATAAAAATACTAAAGGAATATGGTTTAAAAGTTTGTTACACTGATACTGAAGATAATAATTCTACTCTTGTTACAGAACAAGTGCCTCCAGTTGGAACATCTTTATATACAAATTCAACTGTTGCTTTATATACTAAGAGGAATTCTGTTAGAACTTCTGTGCAAGTTCCTGATTTGACTGGTTGTACATTGGCACAGGCTAGAAGTACTTTGTCAAATTTAAATTTAAATTTGAAGTTTGTTGGTAGTGGTACAGTTTCTTCTCAGAATATTGGTAAGGATTCTTCTGTGGAGGAAGGAACTATTATTACTGTAACTTTGAAATAATATAATAAACAATTAATATTTATATAATTAAATTTATGGAGGTTTTTTGATGTTAGAAAGCATTTTTGTTAGATATTTATTTACTATTTTTATTAGTATAATCCCAATTATAGAATTACGTGGTGCAATTCCAGTTGCAGTATTTAGTTTTCATTTAACTTATATTGAGGCTTTCATTTTAGCTGTTATTGGTAATTGTATTCCGATATTTTTTATTGTTAAATACATAAGACCATTGTTTGATTTTTTTGGTAGATTTAAACCTTTTAAGAAGATTATAGATTTTGCAACAGAGAAGGCTAATAAAAAAATTGCTGAAAATCCAAAACTTCAGACAGCAACTTTCTTTGCTTTATATATTTTCGTGGCAATTCCTCTTCCAGTAACAGGTGCTTGGACTGGTTCTCTTATTGCAAATTTCTTAGATTTACCACCTAAAAAAGCATTTTTACCTTTGGCTCTAGGCGTTGTTACAGCAGGAATTATTATTCTTTCTTTGACTGCTATTGCTAATGGAGGTATTAATTATTTGTTTCAGCATATGTGAAAATTTAGAAAATTACGTATTGACAAAGTCATAAAAGTATGTTAAGATAAATATATATAAAATAAGGATTATATGTAAAAGCATGAACAAATAAAACCCACGTGGTGGCGACCACGTGGGGCTTTGCTATTTGTCAAACCAATCCATTATTCCATTATATATCCCCCATGATAGTTTTTCTTGATATTCTTCAGTTTGTAAATCTTTTAATTCCTCATGATTTGATAAAAATCCACATTCTACAATGGTTAATGGAATTTCTACATTATCTACTATATAAATATTCTCGATTGTTTTTGCTAGTCTATGATTTTCCTTTTGTATTGAATTATTTATATTGTTTTGTATACTTTCAGCTAATTGTTTACTTTGTTCATCATTATTTTTATAAAAAGTTTGCCATCCATAATACTGTTCTTGTGGTATTTTATTTAGGTGTATAGACACAAAAATATCAGCAGATGATGTGTTACCTAATTCTACTCTATTTTTTAAATCTGATACCTTTTTCTGTCTCATACTACCATCAGAATTTGTATCATATATAGCTTCATCTGTAGATCTGGTTAAAATGACTGTTGCTCCACTTTGTTCTAGTAAGTTTTGTAGTTTTAGTGCAATTGCTAAATTTATATTAGCTTCAGATATTCCATTTTCAGATACTGCACCTCCATCTTCACCGACCGGTGACCTGCATCTATTACAATTACTTTTTCACTTACAGGTAGTGCTACTACTTGTTCTTCTTTACTACTGCTTTTTATTAATGCATATGACATATATACTATACAAAATAGCATTAAACAATTTAATATCGTTTTTTTTCTAATAACAATCATAATATAAATTTTCCTCTCCATTTTTACTATATAATATATATTAGTAAATAATTAGAATTATTCCAATTTAAGTGTGTCCCTTTTTCCGAAAAAATGGAAAAGAGAACCGTCCCTTTTTCCACCTTTTTCCAAAAAAAGGAAAAGAGAACCGTCCCTTTTTCCGACTGTCCCCTTTTCCACATAATTTATTCTGCAAATATTTGCGCAAATTCTTCTCCATCGATTTTTTCTTTTTCTAGTAATATTCCTGCTACTGTGTGAAGTTTATCGATGTGTTCACTTAATATTTCTTCTGCTTTTTTATATGCTTTGTCTATAATCTTCTTTGTTTCTGAGTCTATTACTGATGCTGTTTGTTCTGAATAGTTCTTTGATTGTGTTAAATCTCTTCCTAAAAAGACTTCTTCTTGCCCTGCTCCAAACATAATTGCTCCAACTACTTCACTCATACCATATTTTGAAACCATGTCTCTTGCAATTTTTGAGGCACGCTCAATATCATTACTTGCTCCTGTTGATATATCATTTAATATTAATTGTTCTGCAACTCTTCCTCCTAGTAAAGATACTATACTTTCTTCCATTTCAGATTTAGACATAAATGACTTATCTTCACTTGGTCTATACATAGTATATCCACCAGCCATACCTCTTGGTACTATTGAAATTTGATGTACTTTATCTTGTGTTGGTAAATATCTACTTACAACAGCATGACCTGCCTCATGATATGCAACTAATTTCTTTTCTTTGTCACTTCTAACTCTCGTTTTCTTTTCTGGTCCCATAGTAACTTTTACCATAGCATCTTCTATTTCGTCCATTCCAATTTCTTTTAAGTTTCTTCTTGCTGCTAATAATGCTGCTTCATTTAAAATATTTTCAAGGTCTGCTCCAACAAATCCTGCTGTATTTCTTGCTATGGTTTTTAAGTCTACATCTTCTGCAATTCTCTTCTTTCTTGCATGAACTTCTAGTATTTGCTCTCTTGCTAAAACATCTGGTGCTGATACTACTATTTGTCTATCAAATCTTCCTGCTCTAAGTAGTGCTTTATCTAATATATCTGGTCTATTTGTTGCTGCCATAACTATTACACCTTCGTTTGGTGAGAATCCATCCATTTCAACTAGTAATTGATTTAGGGTTTGTTCTCTTTCATCATGACCTCCTCCAAGTCCTGCTCCACGTTGTCTTCCTACTGCATCAATTTCATCTATAAATATTATACAAGGTGAGTTTCTTTTTGCTTGGTCAAATAAGTCTCTTACTCTTGAAGCACCTACACCAACAAACATTTCTACGAAGTCTGATCCACTTATTATAAAGAATGGAACTCCTGCTTCTCCTGCAACTGCTTTTGCAAGTAAGGTTTTTCCTGTTCCTGGTTGTCCTACTAAAAGTACTCCTTTAGGAATTCTTGCTCCCATATTAGTGAATTTTGCTGGATTTTTTAAAAATTCTACTATTTCCTCTAATTCTTCTTTTTCTTCGTCTACACCTGCAACATCTGCAAATGTTATTTTGTTCTTGTCTGCTGGAGTCATCATTTTAGCTTTACTTTTTCCAAAGCTTACTGATTTTGAACCTCCATTTTGCGAATTTGAACTCATTGTGAAGAATAAGAATAATAGTGCTATTATTATTATTCCAAATGGTGAGATCAATCCTAATATTGTTATTAAAATGTTTTCTGAGTTTTCAGTTAATTTGATGTTCCCTGCTTTTAAGTAGTCTGTTATATAGTCCATAAAGCTTTCCATATTAGGAATGTTTACTTCTTTTTCAAGTGTTTCTCCTTTTAGTTTTATATATGCTGATTTTCCATTTGCTGATATTTCAATATCTGTAACCTCAGATAATTCTATTTTATTTATTAATTCTGAGTAAGTAAGTTTTTTGTCCTCTCTGTCTATTATTGCAGTGGCAAGAACTACTAGTATTACCCCTACTATTATTAGACCTGCAAATCTTTGGATTCTGTTTTTCATTTTATTATTCATCCTTTCTAGGTTTAATTTATAAAGTAATTGTTTTTATTTTGCGATATTATGGTATCACAACATTTTTATATTTGCAATACTTTTCTTAAAACTTTTTTTGTCGAAACTTGCCTGTATCAAGGCTTTTACTACGGAACAGGTATTATTAATGAATATTAAAATTTAAAAATGAATTAGTTTGTATTAATATAATATATTTTTTTGTTTTTTATTAAGACTTTTATGTTTTTGTTTGGTGTTAAATATTTATTTCCTAAATTATTTTTGCATAGTTTTATAATATCGTCTATGTGTACTTTCCCTATGCCTTGAGCATTTCCTTGTAATGCATTTATAGTGTGTAATATTATTCTCTTTTTTATTACTAATTCTTGTTTATTAAATAGTTTTAAATCTAATACTATTTGCTTGCCCTTGTCTTCTTCTATTAGTATCTCTTTATATTTTTGCTTCGTAAGATTCTCTAGATATTGGTTTTCTTCATTTATTATATCTGATAGCCTATTTATTGTCGTTATTATGTTTGGATTAAATTCTTCTTTTATTAATGGAATTAGTATATTTCGTATTTTATTTCTTGTATAGTCATTTTCAAAATTTGTCTTATCTATTCTAGGGTTTAATTTACATTCATCACAGTATTTTTCTATTTCTTCTCTTGTAGTCTCTATTAATGGTCTTATGAATTTATTTTCTCTTATCGGTCTTATTCCTTTTAGTCCAGAGCTTCCACTTCCTCTAATCATATTCATAATGACTGTTTCTGCATTATCGTTTGCTGTATGAGCAGTTGCAATTTTATTAGATTTGGTCTTATTTAATACTTCTTCAAAGAAATCATATCTTATTTTTCTTGCTGTTTCTTCTGTTCCTTTTTTTTCTTCCTTAGCTATCTTTGTTACATCTACACTTAATACATATATTTCTATATTTTTTTCTTTACAATATTTCACTACAAAATCTTCGTCTGATTTTGCTTCTTCTCTAATATTATGATTTATATGTGCTGCTATTATTTCAAATTTTAGGTAAAGCGTTTTATCATTTCTTATTTCATCTAATACATTTATTAAAGATATTGAGTCTGGGCCACCTGATAATCCTATAACAATATTATCTCCGTTTTGTATTAAATTATATTTTTGTATTGTTTCTAAAATTTCTTCCTTGAACATATTTCCTCCATATTTTATTTTTCATATCCTATGAACAACGGACGCCCGAAGGGCGTCCCTACACTACATAATCGATTTTCCTGTACAATGACTAACATTTATTCTTCATAATGACCTTTACATGATATTATTATAACATCTCCATTAGAATTAAAGTCATAAATTAGACGATTTTTATCATCTATTCTTTTACTATAGCCTTTTCTATTTTTTAATATTTCTGCTTTTCCAAGTCTACTATCAATACCATTTCTTTGTATATCCATGAGTAATGTATTTATCTTTTTCAATGTTTTCTTGTCCTGATTTTGCCAATTTAAGTATTCTGACCATGCTTTTTCAGTAAAAGTACTATTCATCAGCCATAGCCTCCAATTCTTCTATAGTTTTTGTTACTATTTTCCCTTCTTCTAATTGCTTAAAGCTCTCTTCTAATTTCATTATATATTCTAAATTTCTCTTAGCTTTTTGCAATTCATTATATGTTTTTAAGTCAATCCAAACCATATTTTCTTTACCATTACCATTTCTACTTACAATAATGATGTCATCATTTTCTACAACATCATCACAATATTTTTTAAAATTTTGTCTTGCTTCACTTACACTTATTGCTTGCATAATTTTCATCTCCTTTCTTATGCAAAATTATATACATTATATTGTACTTAATATTGTACCATGATATTATATGTAAGTCAAACAAATTTATACACATTTTATTAATATTCATCGTCTCGATAGTGTTCTATGTTAGCAAATTTAGTATAGTTTGACATCCATAATATTTCTGCTGTACCTGTTGAACCACTTCTATTTTTGGCTATTATTACTTCTGCTATATTTTTACTTTCACTTTCTTCATTATAATAATCATCTCTATATAAGAACATGACTATGTCTGCATCTTGCTCTATTGAACCTGATTCACGAAGGTCTGATAACATCGGTCTATGTTCACTACGTTGTTCTGCTGCTCTTGATAGTTGTGATAGTGCTATTACTGGTATGTCTAATTCTTTTGCTAGTATTTTTAATGAACGACTTATTTCTGAAATTTCTTGCTCACGGCTACCATTTCTTCTATTTCCTGAGCCTTGTATTAATTGTAAATAGTCTATTATGATTAATCCAATATTCTTTTCTAGTTTTAGCTTTCTCGCTTTTGCTCTTATCTCTCCTATTGATATACCTGCTGTATCATCTATATACATTTCTGCTTCTGATAATGGACCTAATGCTTCTACTATTTTTACCCAGTCGTTTTCTTCTATTTTACCAGTTTTTAATTTATTGCTATCTACCATTGCTTCACTACACAATACCCTATTTACTAATTGTTCTTTTGACATTTCCAAACTAAATAGTAATACTGGTACATCTGATTTAGTTGCTGCATTTGTTGCCATATTTAGTGCTAGAGCTGTTTTTCCCATTGCAGGTCTTGCAGCTAATATTATTAATTCTGAATTATGAAATCCTGCTGTTCTTAAGTCTAAATCTGCAAATCCAGATGGGACACCTGTTATTCCTTCTTTTTGATTATATAATTTTTCTAATTGTGCAAATGAGTCTACTAATACATCTTTTATTTGAGAATATCCTGTTTGGTTTCTGTTTTGCATTAAGTCGAATACTTTCTTTTCTGCTTGATCCATTACTGAGTTTACTTCTTGAGTTTCATCATATCCTAATGTTATTAATTCATTAGATGTTTTTATTAAGCTTCTTAATATTGATTTTTCTTCTACTATTCTTATATATTTCTCTACATTTGCAGTAGTTGGAACTTTTTCTGGTAAGTCTGCTAAATATTCTAGTCCACCAACCACATCAAATTTACCTATAGATAATAGTTCATCTTTTACTGTTATTATATCTATTGGTTCTGGTCTATTATATAAGTTTATCATTGCTTCATATATTGCTTTATTATCTTCACGATAAAAGTCTTCTTTTTTTAGTACTTCTATTGCAGAGATTACAGCATCTTTGTCTGTTAACATGCTTCCTAATACTGCTTGTTCTGCTTCTATATCGTTTGGTGGAATCTTTGCTACTGGCATTTTTATCTTACCTTTCTATTTATTTTATAAAATTAATCGTATATTAATAGCCGTAATAATTAAATATAATATTAAAAAATCGCGTTCGACCCCCGTGTATTTATTCATTGTATGCCCTTAGAGTGTGTTTCTAAAGTACGAAAATCCTGTGTTTTAAGCGCCTTGGAGAACGGAAATTTTTTAATATTCATATTTAAATTATGAAGGCGAATTTCTATTCAGTTACAGATACAGTTAGTTTTCCAATGACCCCTTCATATAATTTCACATCTAAGACATATGTCCCTAGTGTTTTTATTTGCTCTGGTAATATTATCTTCTTTTTATCTACTTTTATATTAAATTGTTTTTCTAAAGTTTCTGCAATTTCCTTTGATGTTATACTCCCAAATGTTTTTCCGTTTTCTCCTGCTTTTGTTGTTATTTTTAGTACTATTGTTTTCATTTTTTCTTGCACTTTTTTTGCACTTTCACATTCTAGGTCTTTTTTATGTTTTTCTGATGCTTTTTTTGCATTTAATACATTCATATTTTGTGCATCTGCTGGTACTGCTAAGTTTTTAGGGAATAAGTAGTTTCTTGCATATCCATCACTCGCATTTATAATTTCGTTCTTTTTTCCTACACCTTTTATGTCAGCGTTTAGTATTACTTTCATATTATCTTCTCCTATCTATATTTATTGGGCACATGCTAATTAATCCCCTACATGTCTATTTTTATTGAGCATATGCAATGTGTGCCTCTACATTTTTATGGAAATTCTTTGTAGATTTTTATAATCAATATAATTATTTAATTTGTGCCTTCGGCGAAGTATTCGTCTATTTTTTCGATTAACATATCTTTTGCTTGTTTTAATGTTACTCCTTCTAATTGTGCTCCCGCAACACCAATGTGTCCTCCTCCACCTAGTTTTTCTAATATTAATTGAACATTAATATCACCTATTGAACGCCCACTAATACATACTTTATTTTTTTGTAGTCCTAGTACAAATGATGTTGTTATATTGTTTATTGTTAATAATTCATCTGCTGATTTTGCACAGATTAAGTTTGCATTTTGATTTTCTTTATCATATATAGAAATTCCTATGGTTTCTCTTACTATTTCAGCATTTTTTACTACATCAGCAATCATATTATAACTTTCTAAATCGCTTTGAAACCATTTTTTTACTCGTAAAATGTCTACATTGTTCTTTCTTAAGTATGCTGCTGCTTCAAATGTTCTTACTCCTGTTTTAAAAGTAAAGTTCTTTGTATCTACCATTATTCCACCATATAGGCTTTCTGCTTCAAATGTTGATAATTCTGTTTCGTTTGTTGTATATTGTAGTAATTCTGTTACTAATTCTGCTGCAGATGATGCATATACTTCGTGGAAGGTTAAAGTTGCATTTTCAATGTAATCTGTACTTCTTCTATGATGGTCTATTACTACTATTTTGTTTGTTTTTTCTAGTAATTCTGGTTCTTCTACATGATTTCTTTTATTTGTATCTACTATTACTAATAATGTATTTGGTGTGATTTCTGATATGGCTTGAGTGCTATTTATTATTACATTTTTGTATTCTTCTTGACCATTAATCTCTTCCATAAAGTCTTGTAATGTAGAACCATATGTATTATTTATTATCTTTGCTGGTTTCCCTAAAGTTTTAGCAAATTTATATATTCCTATACTCGAACCTATTGAGTCTATATCTCCATTTATATGTCCCATTACCATTACATTTTCTGATTCTTGCATTAAGTCTTCTAATGCGTGTGCAACCATTCTTGCTTTTACTTTAGTTCTTTTTTCAACTTCTATACTTCTACCACCAAAGAAACTATATTTTTCTTGATGCCTAATTACAGCTTGGTCTCCACCTCTTCCAAGCGCTATGTCTAGAGTTGCTAATGCAGTTTTGTATTTTTCATAGTTTGTGTCTCCATCTTGTGATACTGCTATACTTAATGTTATTTGTAATGGTCCTTCTATTTTAATGTCTTTTACATTGTCTAGAATATCGAATTTGTTTTCTTTTAATGTTTCTATATATTTTTGTTCAAATATAAATACATATATATCTCTTTCACTTTTTATTACAATTCCACTTGTTTGTTCTGCCCATTTATATATATTTTTCTCTATCTTAGCTAATACTTGTGGCTTTTCTTCTGTTGTTAAAGCCTTCATTGTTTCTTCATAATTATCTATAGATATAATTCCAACACAAGATTTTGATTCTTCATATTTCCTATTCATATCCAATGCTTCAGTATTATCAATAAAATATAATACTACCATATATTCCGTTCTTTTCTTTATTCCTTTTTGCTTTTTCTTAAGACATTCACCTATTATTTTATAGTTTGTTTTTCCTACTTTTATTTGCATATTTATTGATTTTGAGTTATTGTTTTCAACTTGTGTTTTTATATCTTTAGCCAAATTGTCTAATATATTTTTTATATCTACATTTCCGAATTCATTTACAAAGCTTATGCTTCTCCAAACTATATTTCCGTCTGTTTCAATAATCGCAAGTGGAAATGGAGAATTTATTAATGTGTTTTTGGCTGTTGAATCTATACTAAATGTTAGTTCTTCTATATGTTGGGTTATTTCTGTGGTTTTTTTATTATCAGTCCAATATGTATATATCATTATTAGTGTAAAAACAATTATTGATGGTATTATAAAGTATATGTTTTGAATACATAATATGATTAATATTATTGCTATAATTGCTAAGTATATCTTGTTTTTTACTAATATGTTCTCTATTGCTTTTTTATCATTTTGCATAAAATCCTCCTTTTATAACATCAAATATTTTACATCAATATATGGTTTTTGTCAAACGTGGCAAATTCTTCGAAGAATAATAATTGCTTTTTCTTATTTAATATAAAAGGACACATCTAATGTGCCCCTCGTATAATTTATTGTTCTAGTTCTGTTTTTACTTGAGTTATTTGTTGTGGTGTTGCTTGTTCTGCTGGTTTATAATATCCTTTAGTTTGTGCTATTCTATATAGTTCATATTGAAAACTTTCACAATCGTTTCTAATTTGTTGTATTGTACTTCTTAATTGCATATTGTCAGTTTCTGTTATTACTCCTTGATATGTTTTTAATTCTTCTTTTGTTCCATTTAAAACATCATTTACCATTGTTTTCTCGTCCATTAAATTCTCCTCCTTAATTATTTAAAAATGACATTAGTTTTTGTTTTGTGTTTAAAGCATCTTGTGCTGATTTTGTGAATATTTGCTTAATCTGTGGATCTACTGCTTGTGTCGCATATGTGTTTAATTTCTGATATGTGGTCTCATGTGCACCTATTAAATGTCTTAAATTTTGGAGTTCAATTTGACTTAAGTTTGCCATTTCTATCTTTTCCTTTCTTTTTGGTTTTCTATATATTATTTGCATTTTTTTTGATTTTATTCATGCTTAATTTAATATTTCTAGTCCTGCATATTTTGCCATTAGTCTTTTATGTCCTGCTTTCTCAAAGGCTATGTCTACTTTATAATCGTCTCCTTCTTGTTCTATGTAATTTATTGTTCCTTCTCCAAACTTCTTGTGATATACTCTTGCTCCTGCTTTATATTTTGATATATCTATACTTGGTATGTTTTCTTTTTTGTTTAGATTATTTAAAAAGCTTTCTGCTGTTCTGAAACCAAAATTTTGATTATTTGAGTTGGTTTTTACTACTGAACTTGTTGCTACACTATATGTCCTTACATTACTATTTGCTCTTCCGCCATATTCCCAGTTATATCCAGTGTCTTCTTTTTCTTCTTGTTTTGATACGAATATATCTTCATATCCTTCTAACATTTCTTTTGGAACTTCTTTCATAAATCTTGATATTGCATTACATGATGTTGAACCAAATATTGTTCTTGTTCTTGAACAAGTTAAGAATAAATGCTCTTTTGCTCTAGTCATCCCAACATAACATAAACGCCTTTCTTCTTCAAGTCCTGTTTCTTCTTGAATTGATTTATATCCTGGGAAAATGCCTTCTTCCATTCCTACTAAAAATACTACTGGAAATTCAAGTCCTTTTGCACTATGTAATGTCATTAATGTTACTCTATCTTCATTTTCATCTATTTCATCTGAGTCTGATGCTAATGTTATTCCTTCTAAAAATTCTGCAAGTGTGTTTTCTGCTGATTGTTTTTCAAATTCCATTGCAACTGTTAATAATTCTTCTAAGTTTTCTATTCTTGATTCAGCTTCTATTGTATTTTCATTTTCTAATGCTTTCATATATCCTGTTAAACTTAGTGTTAATTTAATAAGTTCTGATACTGGCATTTTATCTTTTTTTGCTATTAAAGTTTCTATTTGCTCTATGAACTCTCTAGAGTTTAGATAAACTCTATTTAATCCATATTCTGATGCATTTTTTATTATTTCATACATTGGTTTTTCAACTTTCTCTGATAGTTCTTGTACTTTATCTAGGCTTGTCTTTCCTATTCCCCTTTTTGGTTCATTTATTATTCTTCTTAAACTTATATTATCATTTTGATTATGTATAAGTCTTAAATATGCTACTAAATCTTTGATCTCTTTTCTTTCATAGAATTTAAGTCCTCCTATGATTTTATATGGTATTCCTTCTCTGTTTAAAATTTCCTCTATACTACGTGACTGTGCATTCATTCTATATAATACTGTAAAGTCAGAGTATTTGAATTTGTCTTGGTATTTTAAATGTCCAATTTGATTTACTATATATCTTGCTTCATCATATTCATTGTCTGCCCTATAACCTGTAACTAGTGTTCCTTCTTCGTTTTCTGTCCATAATTCTTTTTTGTATTTTGTTGGATTGTTTTTTATAATAGCATTTGCAACATTTAAGATATTTTTGGTACATCTATAATTTTGCTCTAGTTTTATTATTTTAGTCCCTAAAAAGTCTTTTTCAAAGTTTAGTATGTTTGATATATCTGCACCTCTAAATGAGTATATTCCTTGGTCATTATCTCCTACTACTGTAATGTTTCCATGCATTGCTGCAAGTAATGTTATTAAGGTAAATTGTGCTTTATTTGTATCTTGATATTCATCTACTAGTATGTATTTGAATTTATTTGCATAGTATTCTAATACATCTGGCTCTTGCATAAGTATTTTTATTGTTAAGTTTATGATATCATCAAAGTCTAATGCGTTATTTTCTTTTAGTCTTTTTTGATATAATTCATATATTTTAGATATTGTTTCTTTTCTAAAATCTCCAAAACTTCTGGTTGCATAGTCTTCTGGCTCTAACATTTCATTTTTTGCATTACTTATTTCATACATTACACTTCTATCTGTAAATAATTTATCATCAATGTTTAGTGTTTTTAGACAGTCTTTTACTAGACTTTTTTGGTCTGATGTATCAAATATTATAAATGATGTATCATATCCTATTCTATCTATAAATTTTCTTAGTATTCTTACACAGATAGAGTGAAATGTTCCTATCCAGATATCGTTTGTTGTACTGTCTAATAAACTTTCTGTTCTTGTTTTCATCTCGTTTGCTGCTTTATTTGTAAATGTTATGGCTAATATATTCCATGGCAAAACATTTTTTTCTTTTATTAAGTATGCCATTTTATGTGTTAATACTTTTGTTTTTCCACTCCCCGCACCTGCTATTATTAAGCATGGTCCTTCTGTTGCAAGTACTGCTTCTTTTTGTTTATCATTTAATCCTTCTATTAAATCGTTCATGTTTTATTTTTTCCTTTCTAAATAATATAATGTATTTTAATTTGTATTTATTTACATTAAATTTTTAGCACTTCTTTCGAACATATGCTCTCTATTCAATAGTACAAGTATATTTTATATGATAAGATTTGTCAATAGTTTTTATTGACAAACATTTATTTGTAATATATAATGGAAATGCCTTTCTGCAATGGAAGGAGGTGTATATACATAATGCATAACTTATTAAAATTATTAGTCCTAATAATTTTATACTTAATTTTTAATGACAATAAGGACTAAGGACAAAAACAAAAAGACTAGGAATCGCACTTTCCTAGTCTTTTATAATGCAATACACTCTGCATAACTTATTTTAATATTGCTATAACTATTATATTATATGTTTTTTATTTTGTCAAATATTTTATTCGTTTTGTCCTTTTAGTTTTTCAGCAGTATCAGCAGTAATTAGTGCATCTATCATTCCATCTAAATTTCCATTTAAGAAATCTTCCATTTGATAAATGCTCATTCCTATTCTATGATCTGTTATTCTTCCTTGTGGGAAATTATATGTTCTTATTTTTTCACTTCTATCTCCTGAACCTACTTGGCTTCTTCTTGTATTTGTTAGTTCTGCGTCTTGTTTCGCTTTTTCTATTTCATATAGTCTTGATTTTAAAAGTCTCATTGCATATTCTCTGTTTTGTACTTGT
The DNA here is from genome assembly GCA_948745425.1 of uncultured Clostridia bacterium. Classification (GTDB taxonomy): domain Bacteria; phylum Bacillota; class Clostridia; order TANB77; family CAG-508; genus CAKPSH01. Next base: position 20,060 of record CAPZDM010000007.1, on the reverse strand, counting down.
GAACGTTCTGTTTGACATTCTGCAACCATACCTGTTGGTATGTGTATTAGTCTAACTGCTGATGAAGTCTTATTTATATGTTGTCCTCCTGCACCAGATGCTCTAAATACTTCCATTTTTATGTCTGCTGGATTTATATCTATTTGAACATCTTCTACTACTGGTAGTACTGCAACTGTTGCAGCAGATGTCTGAATTCTACCATTGCTTTCTGTTTCTGGAACTCTTTGCACTCTATGTGCTCCACTTTCAAATTTCATTCTACTATATACACCTTTTCCAGAAATCATAAATGTTATTTCTTTATATCCACCTAATTCTGTAGCATTTTCATTTAAAACTTCTAGTTTCCAATGTTTTCTTTCTGAATACATTGAGTACATTCTAAATAGTTCACCTGCAAATAGTGCTGCTTCTTCTCCTCCTGTTCCTGCTCTAATTTCACATATTGTGTTTTTATCATCGTCTGGGTCTTTAGGGATTAAAAGTATTTTAATTTCCTCTTCTATTTGTGGTAATTTCTCTTTTGCTATTTTAATTTCTTCTTGAGCTAATTCTTTTAATTCTGGGTCTGATAGCATTTCTTCATTGTCTTTTATACTTTGTTCTAGTTTTTTGTATTCTCTGTACTTTTCAACTATTGGTGTTAGTTCTGAGTGTTCCTTCATCATTTTTTGCCATTCCTTATTTTGAGCAATAACCTCTGGATCACTTATCTTTTCTGTTAAGTCTTCATATCTTTTTTCAACATCTTCTAGTTTTTGAAACATAAATAAAACTCTCCTTTTTACTTTTTAACATAAGTATTATACATGATTTTTGTTGTTTTATCAATATGCATATATAAATAATCAGGGAAATTTAATCATATCACAAAATCTACAAGAGGTATTTAGAAATAGTAGATTTTCTTAAAAATATCTATCTTCTCTCCAATTTCTTATATTATTTTGTATATAGTTTTTTAATTTTTATATATTCTTTTTCATCTTTTCCTTTTTAAAAATGTGAAACTTTTTTTGAAATTTGTTTCAAATTTGTTTCACATTTTTAAATTTAATTATATATGCCTTTTATATTATTTAATATTATCAACAATTTCATCAAAGTGCATTGCATTTGATGCTTTTACTAATACTATATCTCCTTCTTTCAATTCTTCTTTTGCAAATTTTATTGCTTCTTCATTTGTTTTACTTTCATATATTTTCATATTTGATATTGCTCCTAGTTCTAATGCTTTTTTTACTATGTTTTTAGAGGCTTCTCCTACTGTTATTAATACTGAAACCTCACTTTTTATTACTTCTTCTCCTATTTTTTCATGTAGCTCTTTTTCATAGTCTCCAAGGTTTAACATATCTCCTAGTATTGCAATTCTTCTATTTCCTTTTACACTATGAAGATATTCTAAACCTGCTTTCATGGATTCATAATTTGCATTGTATGTATCATTTATGATTGTTACACCATTTTTACTCTTTACTATTTCCATTCTTCTTTTGGTAAGCTTAACTTTTTTTATTCCTTCAATTATTTTTTCTATTTCAATATTATTTTCTAGTCCAACACATATTGCAGATAATGCATTATAAACAAAGTGTTTTCCTCCTACTGGAACTTCTACTTTAGGACACATGCAATGTTCCCCTACACCTATGTATTCTTTATTATTTATTTCTAATGTGAAAGTACTTTTATCTTCATATGCTTTTATGTCTTTTGCCATTATATCACTTTTAGTGTCTATTCCATATGTAATGATTTTGTGTGTTGTGTTATTTTCCTTTATCCAATTATTTAATAAGTCATTGTCATTATTTATTGCTACTGGAGAGTCTTTTTTTGTTCCTTCTAATATCTCTAGTTTAGCTTTTAATATGTTTTCTCTAGAGCCTAATGTTTTTATATGAGAACTTCCTATATTACTTATTACACACATTGTTGGATGTGCGATATTTGTTAAAACTCTTATCTCTCCTGCATGATCCATTCCCATTTCTACTACCATTGCTTCATGATCTTCTAGTTTTAAAATAGTCATTGGTAAACCTATGTGATTATTCATGTTTCCTTCTGTTTTTAATACTTTATATTTTTCAGACATTACACTTGCTATTATATCTTTTGTGCTTGTTTTGCCAACACTTCCTGTTACTGCAATTACTGGAATATCATATAGACTTCTTTTATATTCTGCTAGTTGTTGTAAAGCTTTTATTGAATCTTCAACTTCTATTATGGTTTTTCCTTCATATTCTTTAGTTTCTATTCCTGAGATGATACACACTTCTGCACCATTTCTAAATGCTTTTTCATATAATGTATTTCCATCAAAGTTTTCTCCTTTAATTCCTACATATACATCTCCTTTTTTTATATCTCTTGTGTCTTTCTTAAATTCTTTACATATTATGCTCTCATTACCACAAATTAATTTTCCTTTGCATATTTTTACAATATCTCCAACTGTAATATCTTTCATTTTTAATATCTTTCCTTTCTTAAGGTATAACCTTTTTATTTCTAATATATTCTATAATATAAAGAATTATAAATCAATATTTCGAAATTAATAAGTGTGTCCCAATTTCCAAAAAAACGGAAAAGAGAACCGTCCCCTTTTCCGACCGTCCCCTTTTCCGACCGTCCCCTTTTCCGAGTCCCCTTTTCCGATCGTTTCCTTTTCCACCAAGTTGACTATTGTGATTTATCTAAATATGTGATAAAATGTTAGAAAAATATTTTTTAAGGAGATTTTGTTGTGAAGGATTTAATTAAAGTAAAAAAGTCAAAGTTGAAATATTTACATATAGCTATAATTATATTAGGGATAATTTTTATTTCATTATCTATTTTTCATTCTAATCTATGGTTTGATGAAAGTTATTCTGTCGGAATTGCTAATCACAGTTTTAAAGATATTTGGATAATTGGTGGAAGTGATGTTCACCCCGTTTTTTATTATTTTGTATTACATGTCCTAAACTTAATATTTGGCAATAATATTTTGATTTATAGGATTTTTTCTATGGTATGTACCTCTTTATTAGGTATACTAGGTTTTACACATATTAGAAAAGACTTCGGTGAAAAGGCTGGACTGTTATTTTCGTTTTTAGCGTTTTTCTTTCCTGTAAATTTAGTGTATGCTGGAGAAATTAGAATGTATTCTTTGGCTATGCTTTTAGTAACACTTACTTCTATTTATGCTTATAGGATATACAAATTATCTATCGAAGATTTTTCTAAAAGCACATATAATCAAAAGCCTAATTATTATACTTATGGATTTAAATTAAGATATTGGATTATATTTGCTATTTGTAGCTTAGCTTCTGCATATACTCATTATTATGCTCTTATGGCAAGTGGATTGATAAATCTATCATTATTAATATTTCTTATTATACGAAATATTAAAGATTTCAGAGGGCACAGTGGTGTTACATCTTTCTGGGTTTCTAATAAGTCTTGTTCTTACTTACAATTTCTATTTCATGATAAAAATATTATAGCTTTTCTTGTATCTGGAATAGTTCAAATAGCATTATATATTCCTTGGCTTTTATCTTTACTTACACAGATGGGGCAAGTTTCTAAGGGTTTCTGGATAGGAATTCATTTTCCTGATACTCTTATTGAGTTATTTACCTTTCAATTTACTGGTAATTTGGGAGGTTCTGATTATGTAAGTAAACCTATAGCAATTATTTGGAGCTTGTCTATAACTATTTATATGATAATTTTATATTTAAAAGATATTAGGTTAAAAAGTTCTTCTATTAAAGAAGATATGAGGCCTGCAACTATTGCACTAAAATTATTTTTAGGGGTTGCTATTTCTGCTTGTATAGTTTCTCTTATAATATGGAGACCTATTATTTATGCAAGATATATGCTTTGTGTAATGGGATTATTTATATTTTTCTTAGCTTATACAATGGATAGAAAAGGCCTAAGATATATTAATTTAATACTATGTGCGACTTCAATTTTAATATCATCATATATCAATATAAATTTTATTAAGGAAAATTATGCTGAAAATAATGCTATACCAATAAATTATGTTAGAGATGATATACAAGAAAATGATATAATATTAATGAATAATAATCTTAAAGGGTTTGTTATATCTGTTAATTTTCCTGACAATCGTGCATATTTCTATGATGAGGAAAATTGGAATTGTGAAAAGGCTTATAGGGCATTTTCAACTGATTTTAATACAGTCTATAATTTAGATTTTCTTGAAGATTATAAAGGTAGAATTTGGGTAACTAATGATTCTGTCTTAAAACAAATTCAAGATAGGTATGATGTGAATTTGATTAAACATGATACTTTTGATACTGAGTATAGGAATTATCAGTATTCAATATCTTTAATAGAAAAATGAACACTTCCCCCTCTGGGGAAGTGTTCATTTTTCTATTTTCTAGACTCATGGCATACAAAATATATTATCTGATATCTTTCTGATAGTTGTTTTACTATTTGTTTCGCTTTTTCTATTTTTTCTTTGTCCAGATTTATAAATGGGTCATCTAAGATTATAAATGGTTTCTCTTTTTCAAATAGTGCTTCTATTAGTGCAAGTCTTATACAAATTCCTATTAAATCTTTATATCCTGTACTTAAATAATCTATTTCCTTTTTTTCTCCATATTCTTGTACTTTTACATTTAGCTTTATATCTATATTTGTGTCTAGGTTTTCATTGCTTATTAAATTTAAATATCTTTCAAATCCTTCTGTCATGCCTCTTAAATAGTGTGATGAAAATTTTTCTTTTGCTTGTGATAAGTATTTTTGTGTTTTGTCTAAAATATCATATTTGTGTTTCATTTCATCTAAGTTTTGTTCTAAACTTTCTATCTCTGTTTCTATTTCATCTGTAAAGGTTTGTGTGTTTACTAGTCTGTTTATTTCGTTTTCATCATAACTTTTTTGATTTATTAAATTGCTAATTTCTTTATCTATTATACTGTTCTGTTTTATTATGTCTTCTTTGTTTTCAGTTATTGTTTCTTGTGTTTCTATATCATTATTACTATTAATTTTTTGGATTTTTTTGTAATATTTGTCCTCTGTTTTTTTATAACTTATTATACCTATTATTAATAGTATAACACCTAAAATAATTATTGGGTATAAGTATTTCGATACCGTTATACCTAATAATATTCCTGATATCATCGTTATTACTGAAATTACTATTTTAATATTTCTGTGTTTTTTGTTTTCTTCTTGCATTTTTTCTATTTTCTTTTGTGCTTCTAGTCTTTCGCTTAGAATTTCTAATTGCCTTTTTAGTTTGATGTTTTCATTTTCAGATATTTTGTTTATCTTTTCTTGATTTTTACTTTTTTCTTGTTCATATCTTTTTATTTGTAGTTTTATGTCCTCAACCTTTTTACTTCTTTGATTTATTAATTCTTCATTTTTCTGTGCATATTCTAATTCTCTTTTTTTGTTATAAATCTCATCTTCTAATTTATTTATTTTCCCTTTGTTTCCTGTTTTTTTGTATTCCTTCATAACTGATATTATATTATTTATTGCTTCTTCTGATGAATTAATGTCATTTTCATTTTCTAAAATATTACTTAGTTTTGCACTTAAGCTATCATTAATTTCTATTGCAATTGATTGTCCTGATATATATGTACTTCTTTCATAGGCTTGCCTATCTATTTTAAATATTTCTTCTCCAATGTTTTGAGAATAATCATTACTTTCTTGATTGGTTGTTTTATCATATAGTTTAAAGGTGTCTTCTTTATCTTTTATTCCGAAAAATCTTTCAATTTCATATATCTTCCCATTGATTTCAAATTCTAGGTTTCCTCCGAATTTTCCACCTTGCCAAGGATAGTATTTTTTTCGTTCATTTTCTGATACTGCTCTTTTATTTGATGTATCAAATCCATAGAACATTGCTTTTATGAATACTGCAAATGTACTCTTCCCCCAACCATTTGCTTCATTTATTATATTTAGTCCTTCTTTGAATTCGTATTCAAATTCATGTAGTTTTCCAAAGTTTTCTATATAACATTTTCTAAGATTCATTTATCTCTCAATCCTTTTTTATATTTTACATTTGACCTGATAATGCATTAATACCTGTAATTATTATCTCTTTTTTTTCTTCTTCTTCTAAGTCCTCACTTAAAACCATTCTAATGAATTCTCCTTTTAAAGATGCATCATTTTCATAATCTAAATAGTTAATTTTTAAAGTGGTTTTATCATATATTTTTATAAAGTAAAATCTATCATTATATATTTTTAATAAATAGTCTATATCTCTTTCTGAATTTATATTTACTTTTCCTACAAGTACTATCTTTACTAAATTTTCTTTAGGTATTTCTTTTATTTTTTCATCAATTTTTTGCTTTACTTCTGTGGTTGTCATTGTATTTGATATATCAACTTCTATTTCTTCTAGGTTTCTTGTTGAATTCTTTATAAATTCCGTGTTTATTTTATTTCCCTCTATATCTAATAATACAAATCCTTTATCTCCACATTCATCAAATCCTCTACCTTCTAAACAGCCAGAGTAACAATATATTCCCCTGTTATCTAAACTTTCCATTTTGTATTTGTGAATATGTCCTAATGCTAGGTAATCTATGTTTTTATTTTTTAGTTCTTTTAGATTTATTATTTCTGTTTTGTCTTTTTTGTCAATGTAATTTGCTTCTTGTCCATGTAAAACTACAATGTTAAAGTCCCCTTGATTTAGCATTAATGATTTATATATTTCATAATTGTCTTTTTTTCCAAGCTCTATTCCAGATATTACAATATTTTCGTATCTATATGATGTCCAATTATATCCATTGAATAGTTTAAGGTTATTTGGTATCTCACCTTCTATAATGTCTTGTTCATCATGATTTCCCTTTAGATATATGAAGTCTATATTAGAATTGGCTATTATTGCATCTCTTACAATGTTTTTTGCTTTTACTGATATCTTATTTTTATCAAATAAGTCTCCTGCTATAATTATTACTTTTACATCATTTTCTTTTGCATATTCTATCATGTTTTGAAAGCTTAATAATATTTCATTTTTTCTTTGTTTTGCTTTTTCTTTGTCTAAATTCGCTTCCATTTTTGAATCTAAATGCAAATCACTACAATGGATAATTTTCATTGATTTCCTCCTGTGTTATCTCTTTTATTTTTAATATTATATATTAATTATATAGGCGTTGTCAATGATTTAGCGAAAAAATGTTTTGGTATAAGTAAAATAATAAAAGAACACTTTAATGTTCTTTTATTATTTTGCTCATTATTAAACCTACAATATTTACAATTTTAGTTGAGTTACTGTTTGCAATATTTTTTCCTATTGCTTTTCCTCCTACTGTCATTGATGCTACTACTGCACTTATTAAAAATTGTATACTTTCTGGCAAACCATAGCTTCCGTGTTAGTTTTGCAGTAATCATTGCACTTATTGCACCACTTAAAACTCCACATACATCTCCTATTACATCTGCACATATATTAGCTACTATTGATGCATTTCTTATTAGCTTTATAGATGTTTTTGAGCCCTTTATTTTCTTACTTGCTTTTGCATGAAATTCTGCTTCATCTGCTACAGTTACTGCAACACCAATTATGTCTGTTATTATTCCTATAAAAATTACTAAAATAAGTATTAATACTGCTACTACTATGTTTAAGTTTGATATTCCATTTGTTGTTATGTAAGACATTAGTAATGATAAAAAAAACGTCAAGCAAAATGCTTGTATTACCCACTTGATTTTCGAATCTCCTTTTTTTTGCAATGTATTTCACTCCTTGATAACTATTTTTTTAGGGCACATGCAATGTGCCCCTACATTTCTTCGAATGATGGTAAAAATCTAAGTAAATTTTACGGTTTAGGTCTAGTAGAATTTCTCTATTTCCTACTTTGCATTACTACAAAGCCGTTTCCGTTTAAAGGAAATATTCACCTCCACTATAGCTTATTACAAGTAATAAGCACTGAATGTGTTGATGAACACCAGATCGCCACTTAAGTCCGTACCTTAATCCCTAGATTTTCATGCGATTTAGCAAACATTCTAGAAGTTTTCCTTAACATACTTTGTTTTATTACTAGTCTCTTTTGCAATCGTAATTTCATAACCAATTTTTAATTACTCCCAGTACTTTCACTCAAGACAGGCTACGCTATGTATTTTGTGTCTTGGCACTCAACATAGGTTACACTTAAATTGTAATTATTTAAGTCTCAATGAAAATAGGGGATTTATATATGCCATTATATATTACCCTACTTTCTTTCCTTTATATAAATACACAAAACTGGCATTTCGCGCAAATATACAAAGTTTCAACGGTGTGCCCTTTAGTGGATTTTTAGCCCCACCCTCGTAATAAAAAGTATGACTAGAATAATGCACCATCGGCGTCATTATATCATATTCAAAAAAACTTGTAAAGTGTGAAGTGTGGAAAAGAGAACCGTCCCAATTTCCGAAAAATTGGAAAAGAGAACCGTCCCCATTTCCATTTCCAATTATTCCGTTGTTTTAATATATTTTATGTATTCAATATTGCTGTTTTTACTTCTATCTACCATACAATTATATACTCTATCTCTCAAGTCTTGTTTTTGCTCTTTTTTTGATAAGTCTTCATTTGCAAAAAATGGTCCATCAATATATGTAACTATTTTTATTTTATCACTATTTTTTCCATAACTTTGATATGTATTTGTCATACAGAATACAGGTTTTTTTAGGTCTACTGGATATTCAAAAGATACAGGTTTAAATGGTCTTATTTTTGTGTAATATGGCCATATATGGGCTTCTGGATATATTGTTATGGAATGCCCCTTTTTTATATGTTTTTTTATTATGTCTAGAAAATTTTTCATTGATTCTCTATCTCCTGGAACTGGTATCGCACCTAGCATTTCAATAATATTTTTTGAAAATTTCATAGATATATTTTCTGGATTTACTATTAAAAAGTTTCTCTTTGGATAAATTGCTATACTTGGTATGAAAGTATCAGCAAATGCTTGTGTATGATTTACATATACAAAATATCCTTGGTTTCTATATTTCTTTAGTTTATCTTTGCCTATATATTGGATTTTAAATTTTATTTTAGCATATCCTACTTTTATTGGCATACTTAATACATTTTGTACTATTAATGAGCATAAATCCCATAATGAATTTTTATTATATTTATAGTTTTTGTCTATTTTAATTGGCGTAATTTTGGCAGTTGAAAATTCATCATTTAGTTCATCTGTATAATAGATTGTTCTTTTTTCTTCCATTTTATTGCCTTTCTTCGGATTTGATTATTTTTCTGTTTTAAAGGGCACGGTGTACCGTGCCTCTAATATATTATTTTACTACATTTGTAGTGTATTTAAGTGGAGTCTCATAAAACTCTTCATAGATACCTTTCCAGATATCAAAGTTTTTATCTCTCATTTGCTCAATATTTTCTTTGTCTGTTAATTCTTTATTTTTGTATATTGGTTTTTCTATATTTACAAAGTATTCCATAATTGGGAAACCATCTTCGCCAATTATTTCACTTTCTTCCATTGTTATGAATATAGGAATTATTGGAACATCATTTTTTACTGCAAATTTGAATGCTCCATCTTTTAATGGCTTTGGTTTTTTATAGTTCCACCACATACTTTGCTCTGGATAAATTAGTATAAAGTCTTTGTTATCTAGAATTTTCTTGATAGATTTTAATAAGTTCTCCATAGTTTTTCTATTTGAGCTTAGTGGTAATGTATAGCAGTTTCTAAATAAAAACCCATAAAATCCTGGAAAGTTAGTATAATTTCCTTCACGAATAATCTTATATAGTTTCTTTTGCTTTCCATTTTCTGTTCTCTTAAATACCATTTCTACTGTAAATGCATCAAATGGATTAAAGTGATTACAGGTTATTATTCCTCCTGTTTTTACTTTATCTAAGTTTTCTATTCCTCTTACTTCTTTTATTATTAGTTTGTTTTTTCTTAACATTTCGTTTGCAAAGTTTTGTGCTACTGTATTTGCTACCATGGTTTTCAATTTACTTGTTGTTTTTTCTTTAAGATAATCAACTTTGTCTGGTGTTAATACAATATTTGGTGGGTCATTTTCTGCATCTACATCAAATTTACCTTCTAATTCTAATTTCTCTATTCTTTGTAATATTTCTAATCTCTCTTTAGATTTGCCTGCAGTATTTTCATCTATTAATGATTTGTGTTTTATCCTATCATCTCCTACACATTCTGATTCTTGTACTGCAAGATTTATAAGGTTCTTCTCAGTTTCCATATCTGCAAATTTGTCTGCTTCTGTATAATTTTCTTTCATTCTTTGTATTTCTTCAAAGAATTCTGTTTTTTGTGCATATTTCCAGAAAAATTCTTTATATGGAACATCATCTCTACGCCATGGTTTATATGTTAAATTAAAATGAATTAGTTTTAGTTCTTCGTCTTTTTTATTTCTTCCTGGCGCTGGCATAACATCCCAACTATTGTCTATATATTTTACTCTACCTTTACAAATTCTATTTAAATAGTCCTGGTCTTGTGCTACTGAAAATTTTATTGTTTCTAATAGATGTAAAAATTTTTCTTGAAATCTAAACTTTCTAAGTTCATCTAAATTCATTATAAGAATTCCAGCATTAAAATATTTCTTATATGTTGCAACTCCTACTACCTTTTCTACATATTCTTGGAGTTCTTTTCCATTTTGAATAATATCATCTGGAATTGCACCAACTAAATTCTTCCCAATATCTGTATTATATAAATTAGCTATATCTTCTAATATTATGATGTCACTGTCTAGATATAATACTTTATCATATTGTGGATATAATTCTGGCAAAAATAATCTAAAATAAGTGGTTTTTGTATAATAGTCTCTTGTATATAATTTATCTTTTACTTTATCTATGTAATAGTTTAAATCTACAAATTCTATATTTATATTTTCTCTTTCATATTTCTTTATTCTCTTTTTGTTTTCTTCACTTACATTTGTATTTAAGATTTTTATTAAATATTCGTGTTCTTCAGATGAGTGTTCTACTAGAGATTCAAGCCCAACTGCTAAAAATGGAATATAGCAATCATCTACTGCAAAAAATATTGGTATTACTTTATTATCCTTGTTCATTTTTAAAATATCCTTCCCCTTATAAGCTTTTTTCCTTTTAATATGTAATATTACAATTATGTCTTAATCATTACTACTTTTTCTTTTAGTTCAAATTGTCCTTTTAAGTTTATATATTCTTCTAAGTCATCATCAAAGTAATGACATTTTAAAACACTATGTACTTCTTCTACATTCCATTGTTTATAGTTTTCAATACGTGGATATGGAAAAAGCAATAATCTTTTACAAAAGTGACATATTACTGTATCTTTTCTATTAAAGCTTGATTGTTCATTATATATTCTAGGTAATAATAATTTTTCTGTTGTAGATCTAAATATAGCATCTTGATCAGCAAATAATAATTTCTTTGTTTTTATGAGTTTTCTTGCTTTTTCTAATAATTTTGTTTCTTTTATTTTTTTCATATTTAATAATAACATTCCTGCATTTATATAATCAGGTCTTATTAGCTTACTACCATATTTCTCCCTTACTGCTGCATATTCATAATTTTCAATATCAGTATTATACAACATTGAGATGTCTTTACCTACCATTATGTCTATGTCTAAATATAATAGTTTATCTGGCATGTTTGGAATTAAATCTGCAAGTAATCTTAAAAGTGTATATGGTGTGCAATAGGCCTTTTCATTAGCACAATTTAAAAATTCTTTCTCATACATTTCTGTAACATCTATTTTTGTTACTTGACTTTCAGAATTCTTGGATTTTACTACATCATTTAAAAATTCTATTTGTTCATCAGTTATACAAACATATTCTTTGTTTAGTCTTGAGGCATCCATAGTAAATATATAACAATTAATTGCCTCTTCTGTTCTATTTTTAATTGATATTAGTTGAGTTAAGGCACCATCAAAAAACTTCTTATTTCCACATAAAAGTAAATTTATCATTTTAAAGTTTATTCTCCCCTATATTTTTACAATTTCCCTAAAATATTTCTTATTATAACATATTAATATAATTTTTGGCAACACCTATTGAAATGGTGGATAATAATGGCTATTTTCTATACAGAAAACAAAAGATTGAACTTGGTATTTACCAAGTCCAATCTTTTGTGGGTATTAAATCCAAAAGTTCATCATCATCTAAACTCTCGGTGTCCTCTTCAATTTCTTTCCATTTCTCTTCTGTTATGTTTATTCTTTTATATTTTTTCTTCAATCCTTCCATGAGTAGATAACGTAATGTTGAGCTATCTAATTTTCTTTCCGATTCATCTTCTTGTCTTGTTGCTTTCCTTTTTTCAATTTCAATTTTTCTTTGTCTTTCTCTCTCTGCAAGAACACTATTGACTTTTCTTGTTTCTTGAATTTTACCAAAGAGATATTCTACGCATTTACATATCGCATAGAGAGTTGCTCCAAGAATAACGAACCACAGAAGAGTTATTCCATTGATTTCTGAGCTCGGCGATCCTTGCCTTTGCAATATTTGTGCTTTAGAAACAGAAGTGTATAACACTTTGATTTCCTCATACATTGCAAGACCTAAGAATACCATTGCAATTAATGCAATTGTAGCCTGAGTTGTTAGTTTCCGAAGAGTTTTTGTTGTCATAGTCTTTTCCTCCATTTTTTCCGAGCCTATTCTAAGGATTATAAACCCTATTTTGACTCTGTTTTCTGATTTTTAAACTAATTATATTATACCACTTTGTTGCTAATAATGCAAATTTTCAGTTTTATGTTTACTATTTATTCGTTGAACCAAATCCCCCTTTCCTTTGTCCATCTGCTATATCATCATCTGATACTAGAAATTTTTCAAATATTGCTTGACCTATACAGTCTCCTTTTTTTATTATTGTGTCTTCATTTTTTATATTGAAAAATGCGAACATTATATGTCCATCATTATCTGGATTTCCATAATAATCTGCGTCTACAACTCCTATACTATTTGCTAATATTAATCCTTTTTTTCCTGGATTAGAACTTCTATTACAAAGTTTTAAATATTCATCTCCTTGCATATATGCCTTTAATCCTGTTTTTACTAAAAATGGCTTATCTCCTTTTTTAAATGGTGGTATTACACAGTCCTCTGCTGCTTCTATATCATATCCTGCTGAGTATTTAGTTTTTCTAACTGGTAAATTAATTTCTTTGTCTTCAAATCCTTTTGCTATTTCAAATCCTCTTTTTCTTTCCATATTATCAATTCCTTTCTTATAATTACTTTTTTTCTAAATATTTTTCTACCTTTTGTAATATTTCTTTGTCTCTTTCATATGTTACTGTATTCATAGCCTCTTCTAAATTTAGCCATTTCATTTGTGATATTTCTTCTAGTTGTGGCGTTTCGTTTCCTTCAGTTTTATATGCTAAGAAATATACTACTTCTTTTTCTACATCTTCCATTGGAGAATACCTTACAGTTGTTCTAAAATTGGTGTCTAGTGTAACATCTAAACTAGTTTCCTCTTTTATCTCTCTTAAAGCTGTTTGTTCTTCTGTTTCATTTCCTTCAACATGTCCTTTTGCAAAGGCCCAATGTCCAGCATTGTGTTTTAATAATAATACTTTTAGTTCTTTAGATTGTCCTTTTAGTATTATTGCTCCACATGATTTCTCTTGTTTCACTTTATCACCTTCTTTATTGTGTTTTGCTTTATTATTTTTAATATGATACCATAAGCGTAGAATTTTTTCAATTAATTGTTTCTTTTTTATTGCTTTTTTTGTGTGTTTATGGTAACATAAAATTGAATGAATTACATTCGTTGTTGTAATTAATATTTAATTTTTATAAGTTTATTAGAGCATTACTTGCTCAAATGGAGGTTTTTATGGAAGATGAAAACGAAGAAAAAGATTACGAAATTGTTTCAGGTGACGGTAGTTTAGAGATATCACCTGTGTATAGTCATGTGAATATAAATAAAAAAATTGAGGATTCAAATAATAAAAATAATATTGTGATTCCTAATGAAAAGAAATAAGAATTTTGCCATTAGGGACGGAGAATTTTGGCAATTTTTTCAAATTCTATGATAGTGTTAATTTTGAAATCTCATTTGACAGATTTTCTAAAATATGTTATTATATATTTACTTTGAACAATGTACTCTAGTTCGGGTTGTGTATATTGTTTGCTTGTATGTGTACCACAATACACATACTTTTTTTATTGTAAAAATAAAAGTAGGAAAGAGCCACAACATCTCTCCTACTTCGACAATGTAATGACACATCTAGTCTTTACTCTTTTTGTATTCTTCAAGTTTTGATTTTAGTTCGTTGTTTTTATCTCTTTCTGCTAATAACTTTTCAATCAATTCTCGAATAAGTTCGGGTTGTGTCATCTCATTTGCCCCCTTTCCGTCCTTATGTAAAGACTACCTTTGACAGCGAAAGGTTGATATTATATTACAATATCTTTTACTAAAATACAAGCAAACACATTAAAATTTTACAAATATTTGTTTATATTTAGTACTAGTTGGGAAGACACTAAAAGTGCAACCTACATTGATTTTATAATTAATAAGAATAAAAGTGGCTTCGCCACTCGGACGACTTTGGATGAGCTAATTTTGCTGTACAAAATTCTCACACAACGCCGCCCCTACAACAACATAATCGATTTTTCCTATACAATAAAAAATGAATAGTGAATAATTCCAAATGCGATTTTCTATAAAAGAAAATTATTCATTTTTTACTATTCACTATTCATTCTTCACTACGACTTTAGTCGCACATTTGGTATGGACTCTATTAATCTTAAAATACCTTTTGTATCTAATGTATCTGTACTATAAAATTTTCCATCTGTTGATTTTAATTTCAGTTGTCGACATTTTGTCGATATCTCGCTTTTTTCTTCTTCTGTCATTCTTTTCTTTAATCTATACCAATAATCTTTTGAATTTCTACTTTCTGTTAAAGCTCCGATTACATCAACTACACTAAAATAATATTCTTCTTTTTCAGCATCCCAAATGCTTCTTATTTCTTTTCCTTCAAAAAGATTTGAAATTATTTCCAATTTATCATTTTCCATTTAGGCATCAGTCCTTTATAAATTTATTATTATGTACAGATTATATCAAGAACATATATTTTTTCAATTACAAGGTGGAGTTTTTGACTATATTATTATAATAACATAAAGTTATATATTTTACTGTAAAGTGAAAATTTAAATTCCAGTTTTAAAAGCAAATAAAAAATTGTAAAAGAAAGGGAACTGACAATGACATCTAAATTAATAGAATCAAAAATTAATAGGCAAAACATACTAAATAATGAATATGCTATATCTGAAGTACAAAATTTTTTCGAATTTGAACAAGTGACTTTTGAGGGAAAAATTAGATTTTTAAAAGAAGAGATTGCAACTTTTTTTGAAGTTGACACAAGAACAATAGATAGATATATTGAAAGGTATAATGAGGAATTAACTTATAATGGTTATGAAATTCTTAGAGGGCAAAGATTAAAAGAATTTATTGAGTTGCATAATAGTAAGGTCAACGACACAAATGTCGTTGACTTACCTAAAACTATTCCAGCTTTAGGTGTTTTTGACTTTAAATCCTTTTTAAATTTAGCTATGTTGTTGACTAACAATGAAAATGCAAAGGTAGTTAGAAATATAATTCTCGATATAAGTATTGATACTATAAATAGAAAAGCTGGTGGTTCAACAAAATATATAAATCAGAGAGATGAAGATTTTTTAGATTCATAGTTTAATTCATATATATGTAGAAAGGAATTTACAACTGCACTGAATGACTATGTGACAGGAGGAAAATCTAAATTTGGAATCTACACAAATAAAATATATACAAGTATTTTTAAAGAGAAAGCAGATGAATATCGTGACGTTTTAAATTTATCTCAAAAAGAAAAAATAAGAGACACTATGTATTCAGAAGTATTAGATATAATTTCTTCTTATGAATTAGGATTAGCAGATGTTTTAAAAAAAGAATTTGAAAAAAAAGGAGCAAAATTAACATCTTCAGAAGCAAATAAGATTTTTTCAGATTTTGAACAGCAAAAAACATTATTACCTTTCATAAAAAAGGCAAGAAACAAAATGGCTAGTAGAGATTACGAATTTAGAGAAGCTTTACATTTAAAATTATATGATTATATTACTCCTATAACACAAGAAGATTATGATAAATTTCTAGGTGAAAAAAGCAAAGAACTACTTGAACGAATTGATAAGTTAACTCATTTGTTTTTTTCAGTTTGTCAGTTTCATTGTTTTGAGAATGGGAATAAACGTATGGCTATAGTTATTTCAGCAGACTTTCTATTATTAAATGGATACACGTTTTATTTAGATAGGTTTTTTAGTGAATCCGAAAATATAAGTATTCATGTAGCAGCAGGCAATATTTCAAAAGAATTTTTACATAGAATTTTTGAAGCATTATTTAACAATAAACTAGAATCAGACGAAAATATAAAGTTAGAATATTATAATGCTATAAATAAAAAAGAAGTAGCATATTTATAAAAATTAATTTAATATTACATCTTTCATTATATTTATTTCTCCTTATTTTTTATTTTAAAGAATATTAAAACTTATTTTATGCACTATGGTGCATAATTTATAAAATGCCATTTTTTAAAATAAAATATTTATTATATTAATTTCGTTCCTTTTAAGAAACCTTATCAATTTATATTATAAAAAGATTAGTTGCCTAGCTCCCATTATATATTTTTTTATTATAGCACAAATCAACATATTTGTGTGTCGAAATGTGTCGACAAGCATAAATCTTATATTTAATCACTACTTTTATTATACATAATGAGATAAATATCATTTATTTTTTTGTCTACGAACTCGTCTAATTTCAACAGTTAAGCGATTTATCAATAACTCGTGTGACTCAATTTTGAAAATATTAGCAATTTTATCTATATAATCACATGAAATATTTCTTTTTTGATTTTCTATTTCGGAAACATAGCTTGAACTTGTTTCTAATAATTCAGCAAAATCTTCTTGCGATAAATCATTTTTTATTCTAAAGTAGGTTATATTGTTAGCTAATATTTTTCTAGTTTTATTAATTATTTTTAACACCCCTTCATGCTTTTCTTCAAATAAAATTCACATTTATTATACATTTCAAGCAATTTCTTATTGTTATCTATTTGTTCTTTTAAACAATTATTTTTACTGATTAATATAATAGAAATTGAATTAATTGTAACAATAATTGATATGCAAGTAATTATACATAAACACATTAGTCCACCTCCTTCAAAAAAATACTACTTAAAAACGTTGAAAAAATTTTCTTATAATTCTAATCTTACACTTCTCTATTCTCTTTCTATATTTTACTTTTATAAACTGTAATATTGAACATACTATCAATATTGCAGTTATCACTAATAACATCTGTATTTTCTCTTCTTTTGTTAAAAACATAGTCATCATAGTTAAACTTTCTCCTTGTTTGCACGCCCAAAGCGTGTGTTTTAAGCAAATTATACACGCTAATTGATATACTGTCAATAAAAAGGAGGTATTTTGTTTATGAAAATAATAGCTAATAATTATGAAGCAAAAGATATAATAAAATTTATAAGAGAATCAACAGAATTAACTCAAAACGAGTTTGGAAAAAGCATTAATAAGAGTTTAAGAACTATTCAAGATTATGAAAGTGGCAGAAGACGTTACAATATAGAAACACTTTTAGATATTGCTAAAAAACATAATATTACTATAACTATTGAAAAGAAATAAAATTAAACGGGCGTCCCAAAATAGGACACCTTTTTTCTTGAAACTTTACAAAATTTTGTTTACATTTAGTATTCTATGAATGGACGAGCAATGCTCGCACTTGTACATGTAAAAAATAATTAATATTAAACTCTATCATAAACTGAGTGGCTAAAAAGTGGCTAAATAAAAAAACTAGGTATCTCAAAAACCCTTGAAACGCCTAGTTTTTCTCATTTTTGTAAAAATTGGTACCAACGAAGTAGTTATCTACAACTTTTTTGGCTCTCTTGACGATTGATACAAATATCAATCAATTTATTAAAGTATATCACAATTTTTATAAATCGCAATTAAATTTTTAAAATTTATATAATATTGAAAAGAAACACCCTAATGGAAGGTGTTTCTAAGCCTTTTGTATATGACAAAATGACTGTGTGATTAGCATACTTCTGTACTCTCACCATATGATGCGATTTCTAAACCAAGTCCATGCATTTTTTCAGCTATTTCTTCATAAGACTTTCTACCAAGATTTTTTATTTTAGTCCAGCCTTCAGAAGACATCTCTGTAATTTGCTTAACGGTTCTTACTTGATTACGATCTAAAACATTGTATGTTCTAACCGTAAACTCAAGTTCCCCAATTGACATATCTGGAACTGGTTTAGTATTTGTTAAAATGCAATTGATTGTCTGAATCTCTTCAGTTGTTTCTCCAATTCTTGCTTGGAGACGCCCAAAAGCAATTGCACCCTGCAGAATATCATCGCTACAAATTTTGTCGCGAAAATTGGATAATTCTGTTATAACCTGGCTATCTTCTTCAAACCGAACTTCCAGTTTACCAATTTCCACCAAAAGTTTAACTTTATTGTACATAGTATTTTCCTCCTGCCATAAAGGCTTAATAATATAGTTACATAGCTGACTGCTATTAGATAAATATATTGTACCATATTTTATGTAAAATTGCAAAATAATTTCATAAAACCTTCAAACTTTTGTTTACTTATAGCTTATAATATGCTATACTTTAGAAAGCGAGGTGAGATTATGAATGATGAAATTCACAACAATATTGAAGAGACTGAAAATTTATTAAATAGTATTAATACTGCTGATGCAATTCAATTTTCTGAATGGACTAAAGAAAAAGCAAATTTAAGATATAATAGACAACCTCCTAAATTTCCAATATATAATAATTTTATTTACTGGTGCAGTCTAGGAATAAATATTGGAAGTGAGCAAAATAAATTAAGACCTGTTCTAATATTAAGATCTTCTAAAAATTCTCCTATATGTACTGTCCTTCCATTAACAACAAAAAGACTACAAGATGACTTTTGGTTTCATATAGATTTAGAAGAAGTTGACTCTACGGTTTTAGTTGAGCAATTAAAAGTTGTTAGTAAAATAAGAATTTCAGATCCTTATAGGAAAAAGGGAAATTTAGTTACTATTTCACCAAATGACTGGAATAAAATTAATTCACAGCTTGAGAGTTTATATAGGTTAAGACCACTAAAAGATGAATAAAATTTTGAATTTTGCTTGACTTTCTGCCATTAAATAGTTTATAATTAAATTAATAAAACATTAGTGTCCGTTCTGAAAAGAACGTAATCATTATAATCCGATAGCTCAAAAGGCTATCGTTTTTATTGCATATAATTTAATATCTTTCATATACTATTATTACATTAGTGTCCATAGCATTTATGCTATGTTAGTCATTAGTAAAAGGGAAAAATCTGAAATATTGATTTTTTCCTTTTTTTGAATTGCATTATTAGATAGAGAAGTAGTTCCAGATACATTTTCTTTTGCAAATTTCTTCGTAGCTCAGGATTTTGACTCTGTCATAAGTCCTAACCCAGTAAGATTAAATTAAGTACACTTTATAAAAATTTATATTTATGGACAGCTAAACAGATATAAAATTATAGTTCTAAAAGTAGTGAAATTAAATTTTAGGAGGATTTTATTATGGTAGAGATAACTTATCACAAAGAAGGAGATTTTTTCGTTCCTGACTTATATTTGGAAAAGGAGAATTACGAAAATGATTATATTATTGGAAAATATGGTCATTTAAGATTAGAATATTT